>NZ_JBFUCI010000121.1:0-14956 GCF_056405335.1 Variovorax sp. P1_H12_2 | reverse complement strand
TGTCGAAGTCGAGCTCATACAGGGATGCAAGCTCGAAGCTGCGGTCAGATTCGAGCGCAAGCACCAACTGTGAAAGTACCACTGCGGACTGTCCGTCCGGATTTCGTTCAATGAAGCGACGGGCGCGATAGATCGCATTCATCACTTCCTCCCAGTTTTGAGAGATCGCGATTGTGGCTCGATCCGCACCCCGGTGGGGAAAGACCACGACGCCCCCGCGCTGGCCGACTGTGAATGCTCCCGAAGCCGCATCGCTGATCCTTCTGCTCTTGGTTGCATGGGAGCTTCGTGCGGCGACGCGTTTCGATGCTGCGGTTGCCGCGCCATGTGTCGGAGTTTCCGGTTCCGCGCGAGGAGCGCATCCGGGTCCATCGATTGCTTGGCATCGTGCTTTGGCACGAGGAAATGAGCGTTGCACTTCCCGACACCGCCTGCGAGCACCTCGCGGAGATCGCGCCCCAAGACTTCGATCGTCAATTTCCGATCTGGTTGCGTCTCGCTGGCAGCCCGGGCTGAACTGGCGATCAGCGCGGTCTTCGGGTTCCATCGATCGACCAGGACGGCGCCCGCGAGCTGTCGACGCGCCCACGCGCACCAGATTTAACGCAACTTAACTTGAGTCGGCGCAGCCGGGCGGAGATGATGTGCCCTTCATGTCCACGCTCAACTGGGGTTTACTGCGCTTGGAGCTGGGTCACTTCCCAAAGAGACGGCTACATCATCAGCCGATTGACCGCGTGCCCATGGTCTCGTTCGAGCACTTCGCGCAGGTTGTTCGGGCCGCACAAATGACCCGCGCCGCACAAGACAAGAGTGCGCTCCGGCGATTTCGCCGCCCGAGCGATGATCGCAGCCCACTTCCGATTTCGTGTTTCGAACAGGGCTCGACGCATTGCTTCCGTCGTCCCGACCTTTGTGAGCGCCTCGAGCTTCGCGAGGTCGTGCACCCTCCACGCTCGGGCCTTGGCCTCAAAATCTCTCTGAGCCTCAAATCGCTGCTGGAGTGCGAACCGGATCGAAAAAATGAGGTCGTCCAGCGGAATGTCGTTGGCGGCGTGTACGAAATCCTCCGCTGTTTCAAGTTCCAGGACATCGCCTGACGACCCGAGCCAAGCTCTCACCGTTGGCTCAACGCCTTCGACGCGGGACAGCCCGATCGAGTTCACAACGAGGCATACCCCAAGTAGGCTGCAGCGATCGATGTCGCCAAGCGCGGCATGTGGCCAAACCCGATCGACTTCCTGGCGCAGGTCGGAGGAAAGATGCCCCGGCTTGAACCGAGCAGGCAACCTCACCAGCTCACCGGCCTTTTCCACCTTCGTCTCGATGTAGATCTTCTCCGCCCAATCGAATATGCGGCGGACGGGATCGATCCACCTTTGTTGGCCAGGCGGAAAGAAATGCAGCGTTCCAAGTATCCGCGTGCCAGTGCCCGCAATTTCGTACAGCATGCTGTCTCCAAAGTTCAGCGGCAGCCTATCACCGCTCACCGGTCCACATGCCTTCCGGTCGGATCAACGGGGCTTCTTGGGCGCCGGCTTCTTCGGCACCTTGGCGAGCTTATTGAGGGCCTGCTGCTGCCTGAAGTCGAGCAAGCCGGGAACGCGCGGGGCGCTGGTCTTCGGTACTTCTCTAAACATGGTTGGGGGCTTCAAAGAGCCTGAATGGTCTGCTTGTGGTCGCGCAACATCGTGTTCGTCTCCTTAACGAGTTGCCGCATCGTCTTCCACTGAGCGCCTGTGCCCACCCCGGCCGCGTTGCCCGACACGTTGCCGCCCGTGATAAAAAATAGGCATGCTGCGGTTTCGCCGCCAAGCCAAAGTTGTCCACAGCCAGCGGAATGCCCCAACCACAAACTCTTGCAAGCCTCTCCCCCAGACGATGGGCGACGACCATGAATGCTCGGCTCAGCATTCAATGACAGTGCGCCGCACGGAACTTCGGCCTATTGCACCGATGGCCGCGGGTCGAAGCGAGGTGCGTCAAGGAGACCCCCCATGGCAACAGACATTGATCCGAAGCACGCCCAGACCGGCCCCATCCATTTCTTCGGTGGCGTCCTCGTGGACGGGCCCGGCTACTCCATCCAGTTCGTAGGCGGCAAGATCGTCGTGAAGAAGGTCCCAGGCAACAACCCGATGGCGCGTCTGCTCGGGATCGCGGCAATGGCCGAGGGTCTGGATCCGAAGGTGGTTGAAGGCATTCACGCAGCAATCGCGCCCCACCTTCAGAGTGCCATGAAGGGCGCTTGACGCCCCCGGCTGTACGTGCGGAGCCGTTCAGTTCGGGGCGGTCCCCAACCTGGCTCAAATCATTTGAGTGAGGTTGGGCGACCAGCTCGGCCCTGTGTGCTGGCGCGCAGAGTGCTCGGCGCATACCAATCCTGCGATGCCCGTCCGCAAATACGCCCGACCGCCCACGGATCATGTCGTAAGGCAGCTCACCGACGACCTCTGGTACGCCAGGCATACGGTTGTGGAGTTGATGTCGGAGCCGGCTCAAGAAATCCTGCGGACCTACTACGACTGCGTCACCGTCGAAGAAACGCACATGTGGATGCAGCACATCGCCGATGATTTGATCGATCTGGCGGTGCCGCTGCCGAGGCGAAGCGCGCTCGAGCTTGGAGATCGGGCCATGTGCCCGCTGTGCGGAGCCGGTGCTCAAACGCTGTACGAGCGGGGCCAGCCCGTGATCGTCGACAACGTGCCCGGCGCGGGCGGCAACATCATGGCCGCCCGCCTGGCAGGCGCACCGGCTGACGGCTACACCGTCGGCATCGCCGCGGCCGGTTCGATGGCCATCACCTTCGAACTGAATCCCAAGGGCACCAACTACAAGCCCGGCAGCTTCCAGCCCGTCACCATGCTGGCCTCGCAGCCCAACGTGCTGATCGTCAACAACAGCGTGCCCGCCAGCAACCTGCAGGAATTCAAGGCCTACGTGAGCCGCACCCCATCGGCCAGCTACGGCATCGCCGGCGTCGGCATCTCCAACCACCTGATCGCCGAAGCCATGCTGCATCGCCTGGGCGTGAAGATGGAAGCCGTGCCCTACAAGGGCGCCTCGCCGGTGATCACCGACCTGCTGGGCGGCCACATCGTGATGACGATGGACAACATCACCACCGCCGCGCAGCTCGCCAACGAAGGCAAGGTCAAGGCGCTCGGCGTGACCAGCGCCCAGCGCGCCCCGCAACTGCCCAACGTGCCGACGCTTCAGGAGCAGGGCCTGGCCAACTTCGACATGCCGACCTGGCAGGGCTTCTTCGCGCCGGCGGGCCTGCCGGCACCGATCCTGCATGCCTACTACGAAGCGCTGCAGGAGGTTCTCAAGCAGCCGGGCACCGTCGAAAAGATGGCGCGCCTGGGTTCGCAACCCGTGGTCGGCATGGACTCGACGAAGTTCGCCAGCTTCCTCGAGGCCGATCGCCGCCAGTGGAGCGCCACGATCAAGGCGGCCAATATCAAGGCGGAATGATCGCGCGCGGCACCGTGGAGACGATGGCAGGGGGCAGCGCCCCGATCGCGCCGCGTTCCCGAGCCGCACGCAGTAGCACACCCTCTGCCGGCGCGAGCGCGCCGTAGTCGAAACTGTTGCCGCTGATAACGCCTTATTTGATTTGAAGCGCGCCTTGCGGCTTCTTGCGAAGTGAAGCCCTTGCAACTCACCGCATCCAATCGCTTCATCCGATGGTCACGCCCCCTGCCCTCCGTCCTGCGGCCCCTGCGCGGACGAACGCGACCTCGCCTGGCGCGGCGTCATGCCAAAGCACACTGGACTCAGCGGATCGCCGTGAGTTCGAGTTCCTCGTCGATGTAGAAGGCCGCCCCGCTGGCGCCACCGCGCGTGTTGGCAGTGAACCGCACCACGCGGGAAAGCTCCGGCGACCACCATGCGCTGGCGCGGTAGGCACCGGTTGCATGGCTGCCGCCGCTTGCGACCGTCTTGCGAATCACGTAGCCACGGTAGTCGATGCGCAGCAGGCGCTGCTCAGTGCCGGCGACGAACCGTGATTCCGCGCTCGCCACCTGGGCGTCCAACCGGAGTTCGATGGAGTTGGAACCTGCTGACTTGCCCATGTACTGCACGCGCCACTCGTCCCCTTCCCGCATCCGGCCGGGGCGAATCCAGCCGCCGGGCGGCATTGCCGCATCGAACTCGCCGGCGATCGGCGATGCGATTTCGATCACCTCGCCGTCACGCCTTTCCACCCAGGCGCCGTTGTTGTAGCTGAGCGAGTCCTCGGTGGCCGCATCCGCGCGGTAGACGATCTTGCGCGTGATGCCGGTCAGGCGATCGGTCAGGAGATACTCGATCTGCGACCAGCGCGCGGCGGAGATGGATGGACCGTGATCGCCAGGCGGCGCGATCGGCGAATCGGCCGGCCCCGGGCCTGGCCGGGTTGCGGTTTTTGGCGTCGGCGGGGCCGGGGCCTTGGGCGCGGCTTCGCTACCGACGCCTGGACGTGACTCTTGCGCAATCGAAGCCGGAGCTTTGCGCACGGCGGCCGGCGGCTCCAACGGAGCAATGCGCGCTTGCCATTCGAGGCGACCCGCGCGGCGGCTGAGTGCATCCACCCAGCGCGAAGGAACGGCGAAGTTCAGGTTCTGCGACTCCTTCAGGCCAGAAGTCGTGATGCCGATCAGACGGCCATGCGCATCGAAGAGCCCGCCGCCGCTGGAGCCGGGCGAGATCGGGGCGCTGGTCTGCACCATGGTCAGGCTGCCGTCCTGTGCGCGCCGCAAGCCGGACAGCAAGCCATCGCTGATCGTCTGTTCAAGGCGGCGCGGCGCGCCAACGGCGTAAACGCGCATCCCGGGTCGCAGGCTGGATTCGGGCGCCAGCAGCACGGTGGGGGCCTGAAGTCTTGCGACCCGCAGAAGGCAAAGATCGTGCTCGGGATCGGCCTCTGCCTGCTGCGCGGTCAACTGGGTGTCGCCGCGGCGGATGGCGACGCGGGCCRCATCGCGCACCACGTGGCAGTTGGTGACCAAGGTGTCGGCTGCGATAACGACCGCGCTGCCCGAGGCGAACGGCCGACCCTGCGCATCACTGGCGTACACGACCCAGATGCTTGGCGTGACGCGGTCGAACAGTTCCGCCGCATCGAGCGGCGTGTCCGACATTTCGATCAACTGCTGCGCGGCGCCCAGGCTGCAGCCCAGCGCCAACAGGGCCGCGCCGACCCCACGTTTCCAGTTGCCTCGTGACATTCCCTCTCGCACCCTCGTGATCCTGTCTTGAGGATGTTACGGCTGCTGCGCGCAGGCCCGCAACCGCGGGCCTGGGAAGTGCTTCCGGCGTCAGCGAAATACCACAGTCCTATGCCCGTCGGCAGCATCCGGTCAACCTGCCCAGGCCCTACCGCGGGTGGAATGCAACCCCGTGTGCCAGCACCGGATCGAACTGCAGGCTCTTGTGTGACGCGTCAACGTCCAGCGTGATCGCGCTCGGTCCTTCGCCACGCGCCCTGCCCCGCTCGGCTTGGAGCTCGACCTTGCAGCCTTCCAACCGGACGCCGCCGCCGGCCACCGCATCCGGGCCCAGCAGCATGCGATAGCGCGCCAGGCTGGCCGCAACGTCCTGCACCGCCACGTGCACGACGGCGACGCCCCGTGCACCGTTGGCATGGCGACGAACGTCACCCACTGGCACACGAAGCTCCCTCGGCGTGAGATCCGCACACAGAAACGGCAGGTCATGCCGCAGCTGCCGCGCCGAACTCCAGGCGATGCGCACACCGTCAGGCCGCTGCCGCGCACCCGGAACGGCAATCAGCTCGGCGAGGCCGCGTTCGCGCGCGTCGGCCACCGCGGCATCGATGTCCTGCGGCAACAGCGCAAAGTCGACCAGCCCCTCGCCCGCCGCATCGAGCACGCGCCACCAGCGCTCCTCGGGCGAAGGCGCCGAATAGGCGATCAGCTCCAGGTAGCTGCCGTCCTCGAACACGATCAGCGCATTGACGGTGTTGCGCCCCGGATGCTTGCCGCCGGCGATGACGGTGAAGCCGGCGCGCCGGTAGTCGGCCACCGCCTGGTCCAGGGAGGCCACCGCAATCACCATGTGGTCCAGCACCATGGGCATGGCTTACTCCTCCAGCTTGAGCTGGGTTTCGCGCACGAAGGCGCTCCAGCGCTCGTACTCGGCACGGGCGTGCCGGTCGAGGCCCGGGCCATCGGTGGCAAGGACCTCGAAGCCCGCCTGCGTGAGCTTGCTGTTGACCTCGGGCGTTTGCAGCGTGGCGCGGAAGCCCTCGCCGAGCGCGGCCAGCTTGTCTGCCGGCGTGCCCGCGGGGGCGAAGATTCCGATCCACGAATAGGCCTCGAAGCCCGGGAAGCCGGACTCGGCCACGGTGGGCACGTCGGGCAGCTCGGGCAGGCGCTTGGAGCCGGTCACGGCCAGCGGCTTGATCTTGCCGGCGGCAATTTGCCCCTTGAGCGCGGCGTAGCTCAGGAGCGTGAGCTGCGAGACGTCGCCCAGCACGGCCTGTACCGCCGGTCCTCCGCCGCTGTAGGGCACGTGCAGCACGTAGATGCCGGCACGACGCTTGATGTCTTCCATCACCAAGTGGTTCATGGACCCCACGCCGGTGGAGGCGTAGCTGTAGCGCGCGGGGTCCTTGCGCGCGGCGGCGATGAAGCCCCGCAGGTCTTTGGCCGGCACCGAGCTCGAGGCGCCAATCACCAGCGGGAAGCGTACCGCCAGCGTGATGCCGGCGAAGTCCTTGAAGGTGTCATAGGGCAGCTTGGACTTGGCGATGGGATTGATGGCGTGCGTGTCGAAGCTCACCAGCACCGTGTTGCCATTGGGCGCTGACTTGGCCACGTAGTTGGTGGCCAACTGGCTTGCGGCGCCGGGCTTGTTCTCGACCACCACGGAGCGGCCCAGGCGCTTCTCGAGCTCGGGCTGCATGATGCGCGCCGCGATGTCGGTGCTGCCCCCGGGGGGAAAGGTGATGACCATGTGCAGCGGCGCGTCCGAGGACTGCGCCGCAGCGCCACCGTACAGGCCCAGAGCGGCCGTGGCCACCAGCGCCTGACGTCGATTGAACTGGATCTGCATCTTCTGTGGGCCTTTCAGGGTTCGTGAATTCCGGGTATCGATTGCTGTTGCTCAGCCCATCCACTGGCTGACCGGCACAGCCGTGTCTTGCAACGGTTGCGAGATCACGTCGACCAAGGCGGGGCCGTCGTGTGCCAGCGCCGCCTTCAACGCCGATTCCAGCTCGGCCGGGTCTTCCACGCGCCACGCCTTGACGCCGAAAGCCTCGGCGACGCGCGCGTGGTCGGTGCGGTTGAAATCCACCGAGTAGTAGCGCTCGTCGTAGCCCGTCTTCTGGCTGGCCTTGATCCAGCCGAACACCGAGTTGGAGAACACGATCATCTTCAGCGGCACGCCGCGACGCACGATCGTTTCCATCTCGCCGCAGGTGAAGCCGAAGCTGCCGTCGCCCATGACCGAGACCACCGTGGCGTCGGGCCTGCCGAAAGAGGCACCGACGCCGGCGGCCATGGAGAAGCCCAGCGCGCCCTGGGCGCGGTTGGTGATGAAGTGGCGGCCGGCCTGCGGCGCGTCGAAATAGGCAGCGAAATACGGGCACGGCGTGCCCGGGTCTGCCACCACGATGGCATTGGCGGGCAACAAGCGGTTCAGCGCATCCACCACGCGCTCAGGTTTGATGGGGCGGTCGCCGGACTGCGCCAGGCCGGCGAAGAAGGCCTGCTTCTGCATGCGGCTGCGCGCCACGAGGGCTCGGCCGTCGACGGCATCGGCCGGCCGGTGTGCGATGCGCTGGCGCACCTCGGCGGCCAGCGCCGCCAGGCCCAGGCGCGCATCGCCCACCAGGGCCACGTCGGTGCGGTAATTGGTGGCGATGGTGCCGGGGTCGATGTCCAGATGCACGATGGCGACTTCGCGCGCCGGCATCTTCCAGTGTTCCGTGGTGGTCGACCCCGCCCGCGCGCCGACGAAGAGCACCAGGTCGGCCTCGGCGATGACCTCGCGCGTGGCCGCCACACCGCCGTTGGTGCCGATCACGCCGGCATTGAGCGGGTGCCCGCTGGGCAGGCTGCCGCTGCCACTGATGGTGATGCACACGGGCGCGTTGAGCTGCGTGGCCAGCGCCTCCAGCTCGCCGTGGGCGCCGGAGATGACCACGCCGCCGCCGCACACGATGACCGGGCAGCGCGCGGCCGCCAGCTTGGCGGCCGCACGCTCCACTTCGGCGGGGTCGGGCGCGAACCGATAGGCCGGGTAGCGGTCGTGCCCGGGCTGAGCCCACACGTCGGTCGGGTCGATGGCGTGCTTTTGTACATCGTAGGGCAGGCAGATGTGCGTGGCGCCGGGCCGGCCGGTGACCATGGCTCGGAAGGCGCTGCGCACCGCGTGCGGGATCTGGTCCGCGCGGTCAATGGTGGTGTTCCACTTGGTCAGCGGCTGATAGAGCGCTTGCTGGTCCAGTTCGGTCAGCGGAAACTTGCCGCGCGCACCCACTGACACGTCAGAGGTGATTCCCAGCACCGGAATGGCCGACTCGTTGGCCTCCACCAGACCCGGCAACAGGTAGGTGGCGCCGCCGCCGCTAGGGCCTTCGCAGATGCCTGGCTTGCCCGTGACGCGGGCGTAGGCGTCGGCCATGTAGGCAGCACTGCGCTCGTCGCGCGTGAGTACGTGGTCTATGCCATGGTCAAGGCGTGCCAGCGCGTCGTAGAAAGGCAGGCTGGTGTCGCCGCACAGTCCGAAGATGTGCTTGACGCCATTGAGCTGCAACATGCGCACCATCGCGTCGGCGCCGTTCATGGAAGACATTCGATAAGCTCCAGCGGGTTGGAATCAGTTAAGAACTCAATTTAGTATACTTAAAAGCATGCAGAGCACAAGCAGCCACGGGAGATCCGGGCCGATTTCCAAGACGCGCCGCGAGCGCGGCACGGGCGTTTTCGAGGCGCTGCGGGACATGGCGATCTCCTACCAGCTCAAGCCCGGCGAGCGCCTGAGCGAGATCGAGCTGGCCCAGCGCCTGGGCGTGAGCCGCACCCCCGTGCGCGAGGCCCTCACCCGGCTGGTGAACGATGGCTTTTTGCTTCCGGCAACGCGCGGCTTCGTACGCCGTCCACTCGACGTGCAGGAGACGCTGGACCTCTACGAGGCCCGCGTGGCCGTCGAGAGCGCCTGCCTGTCGCTGGCCATCCAGCGCGCCACCGACGCGGACCTTGCCCAAGCCGTGGCTTACCTGGCCGCCAGCCAGAAGGCGCCGTCGGACGCGCCGGTAGAAATGTTGGTGGAACTGGACGAGGGGTTCCACCTGCGCATCGCCGATATGGCGCGCAACCAGGAACTGCGCCGCATGCTGGGCGTGCTCAACGAGCGCATCCGCTTCATCCGCTGGATCGACATGGAGAACGTGGGCCGCAACGCGACACAGAAGGAGCACCGGCAAATTCTGAAAGCCCTGCAGGCGCGCGACGAGGCGACGGCACAGCAGGTGCTCAAGGAGCACATCGGGCTGCGCAAGGAGCAGATCGTGGACGCGATTGCCAAAGGCTTGGCGAAGATCTACCTGCCGCCGGAGACTGCAGCGTGAGATCCGTTTTCCGCTGCGGGCAAGCGGCCACGCAATGACGTCTGGGAAGTACCGATCGGACGATGGCTCTCGCGCGGGCCTCAAGGTGCAGCGAGCGCGGCCGGCAAGGTGCTGTTTGTGAACGTGCAGTCGCCCGGCATCACGTTCGCGATCTGGGGGCCTTGGGCACGCGGCCCGCTTTGATGTCGCTATCGGCTTGGCGCAGCGCAGGCGTGGTCTCAACCTRCCGACCGGCAACAACCATCTGGGGCGAACGCATGCAGAATTCGATCTGGACAGTGGAGGCGGTCGGATCGATTGGTGCGTGGACGAGATCCGTCGCAACTCACCGCCTGCAGATACCCAGCACCAGTTCCTGCTCCGTGCAAGCCCGCGCTGGCGGCGGCGCCGGGGCGGCGGCCGAAGCAGCGACGGCTGCCCGGCGGGCGATGCAGGTGCGCATGCGCTTTTCCATGGGCGCGTAGTAGCGCCACCCTTGGCTCAGGGCCGGGAGCTCCAGGCGCACTTGCTTCCACTTGGGATGGCCGTTGGCCTGGAGCTTGTCGAAATTGAGGCAGAGGGATTCGGCAAAGCGACCCAGGTTTCCGACCGTCGACTGCAGTCCGTAGTCGTAGGTGACCAGGTAGGCCTTCACGGTCAGGGTGGGCACGTCGGCCTTGAGCCAGGTCGAATAGCTGGCGGCGCGTATCACCGCAGGAAAGTAGGTTTTCTTCGCCCGCGCCGTCTCCGGCGCCGCGTCGTCGAGCTTCAGGATCTTGATGTAGTTGCGCGCCTCGGCCTTCATGTCCGAGAACAGCTTGGCCGGCTGTCCGGCGACGATGATGGCGACGTCGATCGACTTGTCGACCGTGAGTCTGGCCAGCGCCTCCTCGTTGCTCAGGTACTGCGCGTTGGCCGACGGCAGCGGCTCCCCGAACATCAGCTGGTACAGCGTTCTCGACGTCAGCGCCGTGCCGCTGCCCAGCGGGCCGACGCCGATCACCTTGTTCCTGATCTCGTGGATGCTGTTCAGCGGCGAGTCGGCGCGGGCGACGAAGTAGATCTCTTCGTCATAGAGCGGCATGACGAGGCGCAACGGACGAATGATGTTGCCGGCATCGGCGTTGCCCGCCTTCGCCTCGTCCAGAAACGCCTGATAGACGTCGGACTGCACCAGGGCCAGCTTGACGCCGGGCTCGAAGCGCATGCGCTGGACGTTCTCCGCCGAACCCTTCGACTCAAGGACTTCGAGGTCGATGTCGGCGGGCTCGGCGACCCAGGTGGCAAGGTCCCGGCCGATCTGGATGTAGGTGCCGGTTTTCGATGCGGTGACGATCTTGTACTCCGCCCGAGGCGCCGCGGCCGCGCACGCAAGGAAGGCCATCCACAACAGTCCGGTCAACAGGGATCTGATAGGCATGCTGGCTCCATCGAAGGTTGGTGGTCACACCAGGTGATGCCTGGCTCATTCTTGCGGCTCACTGTCTGGTTCGCACTCTCTCTCCCTATTTCTTCGAGCACAAGGCCAGCGCCGCAAGCGCATCGCTGCACACTTGCTCCTGCGATCCCGCCTTGCCGATGGCGGGTGCGGAAACGGCGGGCACGGGCGCTTCGGGAAGCAAGGGGACAGGGGCAGGCGGCGACAACTTCAGGGCGGCGTCCGGAGGCGGTTCACGCCTGGCGGCTTGTTCCTGCACGCGCCGATCGAAGGCCTCCCTCAGCGCCTCAACGCCCGGGTCATCCGCATGCTCGGCATCGAGTGCCGCGAGCCCCTGCTCCGCGGCACCCAGGTCGCCGCGGTCCAAGGCGCCCTGCACTCGCTTGACCTCGGCCCTGAACGCTTGCAGACTGCCGGCCTCGTTCCGATCGTCGAAGAAGGCGCGCTCGAGCCCCAAGGTAGCGAGCGCGATCAAGACCAGGGCGGACGCGATGGCGACCACCATGCGCCGGGGGGTTGCGAACCGCGCCGCCCAACGCGCCTTGCCGCCGCCTCCCGGCACTTCCGTTTGCCACAAGGCGCCAGGTCGGACGAGACCGATTTCGAGATCCGCTTCCTCGTTGGCGGCGCCCGTCGGGCCGGGGATGTGGATGATTTCCTCCGCATCTGCCTGCACGGTGTCCGCGAAGTCGATGACCACGGGGGCCCGCGTCTCATCTTCAGCAGCGACGCCGCGCCCGGGCTTGAGGGGCGGTCTTGCACCGTCGGCCTCGAGCGTAGCCATCTGATCCTCGAAGCAGAACGGGCAAAACCGGTTCCCGGCCTGAAGCATCGCAGCGCATCGCCTGCAGGGGACGGAGAACGATGGGTCCAGGTCTGCCGGGTCGGCCATGGTTCGGCACAAGGTTCATGTTCGCGGCGGGATCGAGCGGTTTTTTGATTCTGGACCTACTTTTGCGCCGAACCAAGCGCGTTTTCATGGGCCGCTGCCCTCCTGGCCTCAGGCGCGTCGCTTGAACATCGCCGATCCGCCGCTCGCGTGTGCGACCTCGTCCGCGGTAGCGACAAGGGCCGGGCCGAGTGCCAGCATGCGCTCTTCCGTCAGTCGAACCAGAGGGCCCGCGATCGTGATCACGCCGATCACGGCGCCGTTGCCGCTTCGCACCGGCGCAGCCATGGCGGTCATGGCCGGTGCGAACACCTCGTTGATCATGCTGAACCCGCGCTTGCGCGCCTGTCGGACGAAAGCCAGCACCGCCTTGACGGTCGTCGGCGCCTTCGGCCCGAATTCGCCCGCCTTGCCGAAGCCCTGCCTGGCGATGAGTTCGAGCGCCTGTTCGTCCGTCATCGTCGACAGCCACGCATGGCCGGCCGAGCTGCACGACAGATTGACCGACAGGCCCATGTCCGGGTCGTAGCGCAGGCCGCGCGTCGCGCCCTGCGCCTTCGCGACGAAGGTGAGCGCGTCGCCGTCGACCACCGCCAGCCGGACCAGTTCGCCCGACTCGGCCGCGAGTCGATCCAGCAAGGGCTGCGCCACATCCACGATGCCGCTGTTGCTGAGAAAACTCAGGCCGAGTGAAACCAGCTTGATGGTCAGCGAGTAGTCGCCGTGACTCTGGTCCTGCCGCACGTAGCCGCAGCGGATCAGTTCGGCCAGCAGGCGGTGCGTCGCGCTCAGCGGCATGCCGAGATCGGTGGCCAATGCAGACAACTGCCGGCCTTCCGGATGCTCGGCGAGGTGCTCCATCAGCTTGAAGCTGCGTTCCAGTATTGCGCTCATTCTCTAGCCCTGAAGGCCCCTCCAAATCCCCGCCGCCCGGCTTGCTGCCGCGGCGCGCGGGAAGCAAAACGTCAATGTACCGCTTTTCCGGAAAGCGTTTCTACTAATGGAAACCTTTTCCACAGATCGCTAAGATCGCGCCGCATCCTGCGTCGGATCGCCTGCAAGAGCGTCTGCCGCGCCCCGAAATCACGTCGTCTGGAGCCCTTCTTGAGAACCCTACTCCCTCGCCTGCTGGCGGCTGCCGGCCTCTCCCTCGCCCTGGCGGCCCCCGCATTCGCGCAGGATGGCCAGGTGCGTGTGATCCGCTTCGGCCACCTGAACAACGCCGACCATCCGGTGAGCTTCGGCGTCAAGCGCTTCGGCGAACTGCTGGCCGCCAAGAGCGGCGGCAGGATGCGGGTGCAGGAATTCCCGGCGTCCCAGTTGGGCAACGAACTGCAGCAGCAGTCCGCGCTGCAAGGCGGCGTGCAGCAGATGTCGGCGCCTGCCACCACGTCGCTGGCGGGCATCGTCAAGGAATTCGGCCTGGTCGACTTTCCCTTCGCGGTCAGCACCTTCGCCCAGGCCGACGCATTGCTCGACGGCCCGATGGGTCAGGCGCTGATCGCCAAGCTGCCGGAGAAGGGCCTGGTGGCGCTGGGCTACTGGGACCTGGGCTTTCGCAACGTCACGAACAGCAAGCGCCCCATCGCGAAGGCCGACGACCTCGAAGGCCTGAAGATCCGCGTGATCCCGAACCCGGTGTTCCTCGACACCTTCAAGGCCTTCAAGGCCAACCCGGTGCCGATGCCGTTCGCGGAGCTCTATGGCGCGCTGGAATCGAAGGCCGTCGACGGCCAGGAAAATCCGTTCTCGGTGATCCTATCGAACAAGTTCTTCGAGGTGCAGAAGTTCCTGAGCGCCACGAACCACGTGTATGCCGCCAACATCGTGCTGGTCAGCAAGAAGTTCTGGGACCAGCTCTCGCCCAGCGAGCAGAAGTGGATGCGCGAATCCGCCGACGAAGCGCGCGGCTACCAGCGCCAGGTGAGCCGCGCCGCGGCGCAGAGATCGGTGGGCGACCTGCAGGCCAAGGGCATGCAATTCAACGAGGTGAGCCCGGCCGAGCAGGCGCGCATGCGCCAGATTGCCAAGCCCGTCATCGACCGCTTCGCCGCCAGCTACGACCCCGCGATCGTCAAGCTCTACAACGACGAGCTTGCCCGCATCCGCAAGTGAATCCGACCCAAGGCATCCCATGAAAATCCTCGTCCTGCACGGACCCAACCTCAACCTCTTCGGGCGCCGCGAGCCGCACATCTACGGCACGACGACGCTGGCCGAAATCAACGACCGGCTCGAAAAGCTCGCGGCCGAACTGGGCGTGACGCTCGACATCATCCAGTCGAACCACGAAGGCGACCTGATCGACTTCCTGCACCGGAACATCGACGAAGCGCAGGGCGCGCTGGTCAACCCCGCAGGCCTGACGCAGCATGGCGTTCCCCTGCATGACGCGATCAAGGCCATGCCGTTCCCGACACTGGAAGTCCACATGTCCAACATCGCGACGCGCGAGACGTGGCGCACGCACTCGATCATCTCGCCGGCGGTCAAGGCCACCATCCAGGGGCTGGGTCCGATCTCGTATCTTGCGGCGCTGCGCGCGCTCGTCGAGACGCTGCGCGAGACGCAGGCCTGACGCCTTTCGTCGATCAATCAGGAGACAGAGACAACATGAATCGATGGATCGATCGAAGCTGCAAGGCCATCGAGGCCGTCATCGCCTTTTTCCTGGCGGTGATGGTGGTGCTGGTGTTCGGCAACGTGGTGCTGCGCTACGGCTTCAACTCGGGCATCACCGTGTCGGAGGAGGTCTCGCGCTGGCTCTTCATCTGGGTCACCTTTCTCGGCGCGCTCGTGGCCTTGAAGGAGCACGGTCACCTGGGCATGGACATGGTCGTCCAGAAACTGCCGGCCGCCGGGAAGAAGTTCTGCGCCGTCGCCGGCCACCTGGTGATGCTCTACATCGTCTGGCTCCTGTTCCAGGGCAGCCTGGCCCAGACCCGGATCAACTGGGACGTGACCGCCCCCGTGACGGGCGCCTCGATGGCCATCGTCTACAGCGTGGGCATCGTGTTCTCGGTGCTGGCGGCAGCCATCCTCGCGCTGGATCTCTATCGGATCC
>NZ_JBFUCI010000120.1:0-15140 GCF_056405335.1 Variovorax sp. P1_H12_2 | reverse complement strand
CGCCCGGGGGTGCATCGCACGCTGCGCGCCGAGCCCGAGTGGGTGCTGCCGCTGGTGCAGGACCTGCTGCACACCGACCCCGCGCTGCAGGGCGAGCCGCGCCTGCTGCTGCATCCGGAGGACGTGGCGCTGGTGAAGAACAGCCTGGGCAACGAGCTGCAGGCCGCGGGCTGGCAAGTGCGCGCCGACGAGACCCTGAGCCGCGGCAGCTGCCGCGTGCAGTCGGCCAGCGGCGAGCTGGATGCGAGCCTCGAAACGCGCTGGAAGAGCGTCACCGCCGTGCTCCAGCGCGACATCGACGCGCAGGAACAATGAACCACCCCCGAAGCGCCTGCGGCGCCTCCCCCTCAAGGGGGCGATACCAGCGGCCCGGCGAAGCCGGTTCCGCGGTATCCCTGACATGGGCCTGCGCGGGTTTCATGCGTCGTGGGTCACGCCATAGCGCGGAGGAAAACTGAGATGCCTGCACTCGTTCAAAACACCACGGCCGCCAACCCCCACCTGCAGTCCTGGCTGGCCACGCTGGCCCAGGCCCGCAGCGACGTCAGCCGCTGCGCGATGACCACCCAGTCGGGCCGCCTGACGCGCGCGGTCGGCCTGGTGCTGGAGGCCGTCGGCCTGCAGCTGCCGGTCGGCAGCGACTGCCTGATCGAACTGCCCGCCGGCCATCCGCAGCGTCATGCCGAGGCCGAAGTGGTCGGCTTCGCGGGCGACCGGCTGTTCCTGATGCCRCAAAGCGAAGTGGCCGGCCTGGTGCCCGGCGCGCGCGTCTTCCCGCGCCCCGGCACGACCGGCTCCGCGCTCACGGGCGACGCCCACACCAAGCGCCTGCCGGTCGGCATCGGCATGCTCGGCCGCGTGGTCGACGCCGCCGGCCGCCCGCTCGACGGCCTCGGCCCGCTCGACATCAGCCGCAAGGTGCCGCTGTCCTCGCCGCCGGTGAACCCGCTGTCGCGGGCGCCGATCGACTCGGTGCTCGACGTCGGCGTGCGCGCCATCAACGCCATGCTCACGGTCGGCCGCGGCCAGCGCATGGGCCTGTTCGCAGGCTCCGGCGTCGGCAAGAGCGTGCTGCTCGGCATGATGGCGCGCTACACCAGCGCCGAAGTGATCGTGGTCGGCCTGATCGGCGAGCGCGGCCGCGAAGTCAAGGATTTCATCGAGAACACGCTCGGCGAGGAAGGCCTGGCGCGCGCCGTGGTGGTCGCCGCGCCGGCCGACAACTCGCCGCTGCTGCGGCTGCAGGGCGCGGCCTATGCCACCTGCCTGGCGGAGCACTTCCGCGACCTCGGCAAGGACGTGCTCCTGATCATGGACTCGCTGACCCGCTACGCGATGGCCCAGCGCGAGATCGCGCTGGCCGTGGGCGAGCCGCCGGCCACCAAGGGCTACCCGCCCTCGGTGTTCGCCAAGCTGCCGGCCCTGGTGGAGCGGGCCGGCAACGGCGCCCGCGATGCCCAGGGGCGCGGCGGCTCGATCACCGCTTTCTACACGGTGCTGTCCGAGGGCGACGACCAGCAGGACCCGATCGCCGACTCGGCCCGCGCCATCCTCGACGGCCACGTGGTGCTGTCGCGCACGCTGGCCGAGGCCGGCCACTACCCGGCGATCGACATCGAGGCCTCCATCAGCCGTGCGATGACCGCGCTGATCCCGGCCTCGCAGTTCGACACCGTGCGCCGCTTCAAGCAGATGCTGTCGCGCTACCAGCGCAACCGCGACCTGATCAGCGTCGGCGCCTATGCGCCCGGCCACGACCTGCAGCTGGATCAGGCGATCGCGATGTACCCGCGCATCGAGGCCTTCCTGCAGCAGTCGATGGAGGAGCCCACCGACTACGCGGCGTCGATCGCGCGCATGGGCCAGCTGTTCGAACCCGCCTGAGAAAGCAAGGAACCCCCATGGTCCAGAGACTTCCGCTCGACACCCTGACCGACCTGGCGCGCACGCAGACCGACGATGCCGCGCGCCGCCTGGGCGCGCTGCAGACCGCGCAGCTCAGTGCCAACCAGAAGCTCGACCTGCTGCTGCAGTACCGCCAGGACTACTACGACCAGTTGCACGCGCTGATGAACAAGGGCCTGCCGACCGCGCAGTGGCGCAACTACCAGGCCTTCCTGGGCACGCTCGACGGCGCCATCGAACAGCAGCGCGCGATCGTCGCCCAGGCGGCCAGCCGGCTCGACCACGGCCGCGTCGACTGGCAGCACCACAAGCGCCGCCTCAACTCCTTCGACACCCTGGCCGAGCGCGTGCGCCGCCAGGAGATGCTGGCGCAGGCCAAGCGCGAGCAGCGCGACAGCGACGAACGCTCGGCCCGCAAGTTCTTCGACCGCGCCGCCCATCCGACTCTTTGAAGTCCATCCTGGATCCGCCCATGCCCACACTCCTTCCTTCCGTCCATCCTTCCGGCCAGCCCGTCTCGCAGGCCGGCACGCGCGGCCGCGGCGCCGATCAGCCCGAGGGCCGCAGCTTCGGCGCGGCGCTGGACCGCTCGCGCGCCGCCAGCGCAGCGAAGACCTCCGCGTCTTCCGATGCCGCGCCGGACACCGTGGCATCGCGGCGGTCGCTGCGCGACGGCGAACGCAAGAGCGAACTCAGCGCCGCCGACGTGCTGGCCCTGCTGGCACCGCTCGCGGCCCCGATCGCGGCGCCGATCGTCGCCACCGCGGCCGATGCCCGCCGGGGCGCGGACGCCGCGGCGTCCACCGCGAAGGGCGCGGCCGTGCTGCCGGACGGGGTCGCAGCGGACGCTTGCGCATCCGCGATCGCGCTGCCGGCGGCCGACGCAGCGGCCTCGCAGGCCGCCGGCGCCGAGGAGACCGCCCAGGCCGTGGCACAGGATGCACCGGCGGCGGACGATGCCCCGGACACGCCGCACGCGGCCAAGCCGGCCAGCGCGATCGATCCAGGTAGGACCGCACTCGCGCGGCCGACCGCCGAGACGGCGGCAGCCGCCGAGCCGCAGGCCGCCACCGCACCAGCATCTCCGTCGGGCATGCCGCCGATTGCGGGCGCCAGGGCTGCAGCACCGTCCGCGGGCGAAGCCGGGGCGGCCTCCGCGGCTGCCCCCACCGACACACCCAGGACCGCCGCGATCCAGGCCGCCGCCGGTGCCGCGAGCTCGATCGCCGCCGGCAGCGCGCCCAAGAGCGCCGAGCCGCTCGACACCGACACCGCATCGACTCCGCAAGCGCCGCAGGCCCTCGCCTCGGCGATGCCGGCGGCGGCCGACCGTGCCGCCGCGACCCGCAACACCACGCCGGTGCTGTCGGTCGCGCCGCCCGTGGGCAGCGACGAATGGGGCCCGGCGATCGGCCGGCAGATGATCCGCATGAGCGCCAGCGGCCACCAGACGGCCKAGCTGAACCTCAACCCGGCCGGACTCGGCCCGCTCAAGGTGACGCTGTCGATGGGCGACAACCAGGCGCAGGCGATGTTCGTCTCGGCCCACGAAGGCGTGCGCCGCGCGGTCGAGGCGGCCCTGCCGCAGCTGCGCACCACGCTCGCCGAGCAGGGCATCAGCCTGGGCCACACCTCGGTCGGCGCAGAGACCCGCCAGCCGTCGCAGCAGGGCTTCGCCGAGCAGAACCCCGGACGCTCCTCCGGCCAGTCCGACCATCCGGGCGCCGGCCGCGGCTCCGACAGCGCCGCGGCGCCGCAACGCGCCGCCGCCCGCCCCGATGCCGTGCGCGCAGCGAGCGCCGGCCTGGACACCTTCGCCTGAAACGCGTCAATGAACGGATCTGAGGCGCTTTTCCACGCCTGATCGACCGTTCGCCAAGCCTTCAGTTCGCAAAGAATAGACCGAACAAGACATCGAGCTTCACCATGGCCACCAACACCTCAGTCACCGCCGCCCCTGCCGCCCCCCGCTCCTCGAAGCTGCTGATCGGCCTCCTGGTCGGGGTCGGCCTGCTGGCCGCCGGCGCGGCCGCCTATATCTTCGTCGGCCCCAGGCTCACGCAGGCCGAAGCCGCCAAGGCGGTGCCCGAGAAGCCGATCTTCGTCACGCTGGAGCCCCTGACCGTGAACCTCCAGGGCGAAGGCCGCGGCAAGTTCCTGCACGTCGGCATGGCGCTGAGGGTGCGCAGCGAGCCGTCGAAGGCGCAGATCGTCGAATTCATGCCCGAGCTGCGCAGCCGGGCCCTCATGCTGCTGTCGAACCGGAGCGCCGACTCCCTCGTTTCGCCCGAGGACAAGGCCAAGCTGGCCGAAGAAATCCGCGTCGAGCTCAACCGCCCGCTCAACAGCGAGTTGCCCGAGCAGGGCATCACCAGCGTCGCCTTCAACACCTTCGTGGTGCAGTGACCCCTACCAGGCAAGCCACCCATGGCCTATGAACAGGTCCTCTCGCAGGACGAGGTCGATGCACTGCTGCAAGGCGTCACCGGCGGCAGCGTCGACCAGACCAAATCTCCGCCTCCGCCGCCCGACGGCCTGCCGGCCTACGACCTCGGCGCGCCCGACCGCGTGGTCCGCAGCCGCATGCACACGCTGGAGGTCATCAACGACCGCTTCGCGCGCGGCCTGCGCAGCGCGCTGCTGAACTTCATGCGCCGCAGCCCCGACATCTCGGTCGGGCCGGTGCAGATCCAGCAGTACGCCGAGTTCGTGCGGCACCTGCCGGTGCCCGCGAACATCAACATGATGCACATGAAGCCGCTGCGGGGAACCGCGCTCTTCGTGTTCGATCCGAAGCTGGTCTTCCTGGTGGTCGACAACCTGTTCGGCAGCGACGGTCGCTACCACGTGCGGGTCGAGGGCCGCGACTTCACGCGCACCGAGCAGCGCATCATCAAGCGCCTGCTCGACCTGTCGCTGCAATGCTACGGCGAGGCCTGGCAGCCGGTGTTTCCGCTGGCCTTCGACTACGTGCGCGCCGAGATGCACGGCAAGCTGGCCAACATCGTGGCGCCCAACGAGGTGGTGATCAACACCACGCTGCAGATCGAGTTCGGCCCCATCGGCGGCTTCCTGCACGTGTGCATCCCCTACTCGATGATCGAGCCGATCCGCGACCTGCTGTCCAACCCGATCCAGGACGAGGTCGAGGTCGACAAGCGCTGGATCAAGCAGATGTCCAGGCAGATGCAGGCGGCCGACGTCGAGCTCACCGCGGACTTCGTGAAGATGTCCTCGACCATCGGCGAGATCCTCAAGCTCCAGGTCGGCGACGTGCTGCCGATCGAACTGCCGACCACGGTCGTCGCCAAGGTCGATGGCGTGCCGGTGATGGAGTGCGGCTTCGGCACCTCGAACGAGCGCTACGCCCTGCGCGTGCAAAACATGATCACCCACCAAGACAGCGATGTGAAGAACGACCATGACTGACAACACCTCCTTCGCCAGCGACACGGACGACTGGGCCAGCGCGCTGGCCGAGCAGACCGCCGCCACCCCTGCAGCGCCTGCCGCCCAGCCGGTGCCGGYCCCTGCCGCCGCCCAGGTCTTCCCGCAGATCCAGGAGCCGACCTCGGCCGCCGGCGTCTCGGCCGTGGACATCGCGCGCGTGATGGACGTGCCGGTGCAGCTCACCGCCGAGATCGGCCGCACCCGCATCACGATCAAGAGCCTGCTGCAACTCTCGCAAGGCTCGGTGGTCGAACTCGACGGCCTGGCCGGCGAGCCGCTCGACGTGCTGATCAACGGCTACCTGATCGCCCAGGGCGAAGTGGTGGTGGTCAACGACAAGTACGGCATCCGCCTGACCGACATCATCACGCCCTCCGAGCGGATGCAGAAGCTGGCGCGTTCATGAGCCGCACGGCCGTTCCGAAGGCGAATACCGCAGCGCGCAGCGCGGAGGCTTTCGAATGAGCCTTCCGACCGTGCCTTCCCATGCGGTCGAGGTGGCGCCGGTGGTCGGCGCCTCGGGCCTGCTGCAGGCCGGCCTCGGCATGCTGATGGTGCTGGGCCTGATCTTCGCGTGCGCCTGGCTGGCGCGCCGCTTCGGCCTGCAGCGCTTCGGCGGCGGCGGCCAGGTRGTGAAGGTGGTCTCCAGCGCCAGCGTCGGCCAGCGCGAGCGCGTGGTGGTGGTCGAGGTCTCGGGCACCTGGCTGGTGCTGGGCGTGACCTCCAGCCAGATCAACACGCTGCACAGCCTGCCGGCGCAGTCGCTGCCCCAAGCCAGCGCCGCCGAGCCGGCAGCCTTCAAGCCGATCGACCTGTTCGCGCAGAAGCTGCGCGAATCGCTCACCGGCAAGGCGCGGGCGGCCTCGTGAGCCACGCCCTTCGCCGCGGCCTTCGGGCCGGCCTCGTGCTGCTCGCGGCCACGCTGCCGATGGCGGCCTGGACCCAGGGCCTGCCCGGCCTGATCAGCACGCCCGGCCCCGGCGGCAGCCAGACCTGGTCGCTCAGCGTGCAGACGCTGGTGCTGCTGACCTCGCTGTCCTTCCTGCCGGCGCTGTTGCTGTGCATGACCAGCTTCACCCGCATCCTGATCGTGCTGGGCCTGCTGCGCACTGCCATCGGCACGCAGTCGTCGCCGCCGAACCAGATCCTGGTCGGCCTGTCGCTGTTCCTGACCTTCTTCGTCATGTCGCCGGTGTTCGACAAGGTCTACAACGAGGCCTACAAGCCCTTCTCGGAAAACAAGATCAGTACCGAGAAGGCGCTCGAGCGCGGCATCGAGCCCTTCAAGACCTTCATGCTGCGCCAGACCCGCGAGAACGACCTGGCCCTGTTCGCCAAGCTCGCCAAGGTGCCCGAGATGCAGGGGCCCGAGGACGTGCCGCTGCGCATCCTGCTGCCCTCCTTCGTGATCAGCGAGCTGAAAACCGCCTTCCAGATCGGCTTCACCATCTTCATTCCCTTCCTGATCATCGACCTGGTGGTCGCGAGCGTGCTGATGTCGATGGGCATGATGATGGTGCCGCCCGCCGGCATCGCCCTGCCCTTCAAGCTGATGCTGTTCGTGCTCGCCGATGGCTGGCAGCTGCTCATCGGCGCGCTCGCGCAAAGTTTCTACACATGAGCTCGCCCCCAGGTTGGGCTCACTTCGTGTAGCCCGCCCACCCCCTACCGGGGGCAACACCAGCGGCCCGGCAAAGCCGGTTCCGCGGTGTTTCACGAACACCCCGGAAGCGGGAACGACATGGATCGGAAGGAAGGAAACAGGATGACTCCAGAAACCATCATGTCGATGGGCAACCAGGCGATCCAGGTGTCGCTGGTGCTCGCCGCGCCGCTGCTTCTGGTGGCGCTGATCGTCGGCCTGATCATCAGCATCTTCCAGGCCGCGACCCAGATCAACGAGCAGACGCTGTCGTTCATCCCGAAGCTGCTGGCGGTGTTCGCGACGCTGGTGATCGCCGGTCCCTGGATGCTCAACCAGATGCTGGACTACATCCGCACGCTGTTCATGAGCATTCCGCAGCTCGTGGGCTGAATGTGGCCCCCACGCTCCTCACTTCGTGTGTCGCTGCCCCCCGAGGGGGCCGCAGGCCGCCTTGGGGCGGCCCGGCGCCGGCCTGGATGGCCCCCACGCTCCTCACTTCGTGTGTCGCTGCCCCCCGAGGGGGCCGCRGGCCGCCTTGGGGCGGCCCGGCGCCGGCCTGGATGGCCCCCACGCTCCTCACTTCGTGTGTCGCTGCCCCCCGAGGGGGAGTCAGCAGGCCGCCCGTCAGCGCGAAGCGCGGACTTCGCCGCGCTGGCGGCCCGGCGCCGGCCTGATGCCACCGGTCTTCGAGGTCACGTCGGCGCAGCTGACCGCATGGATGACGGCCTTCCTGTGGCCTYTCGTCCGGATGCTGGCGCTGGTCGGGACCGCCCCCATCTTCAGTGAATCGTGGGTGCCGCGCCCGGTCAAGGTCGCGATCGCGGCGCTGCTCGCGCTGGTCATCGCACCGACGCTGGGGGCCATGCCCTCGGTGCCGGTGGTCTCGGCCGGCGGGGTCTGGATCATCATCCAGCAGGTGCTGGTCGGCGCGGCCATGGGCTTCACGATGCGCATGGTGTTCATCGCGGTGCTGGCCGCGGGCGAGTACATCGGCCTGCAGATGGGCCTGTCGTTCGCGTCCTTCTTCGACCCGATGAACGGCGGCGCCACGATGGTGGTGGCGCGCTTTCTCAACATGCTGGCGATGCTGATCTTCGTCGCGATCGACGGCCACCTGCTGATGATCGCCGCGCTGGCCCAGAGCTTCGAGGCCCTGCCGATCGCCGACGCGCCGCTGGCCGCGCAGGGTTGGATGTTCCTGGTCTCGGGCGCCAGCCAGATCTTCGCCAGCGGCATGATGCTCTCGCTGCCGCTGGTGGCCGCGCTCCTGATCCTCAACCTCGCGATGGGCATCCTGAACCGCGCCTCGCCGCAGTTCAGCATCTTCGCGGTGGGCTTCCCGCTGACGCTGCTGGCGGGGATCGGGATGCTGCAGCTGCTGATGCCGCACCTGGGCGCGTTCCTCGAACCGCGCTTTGCGGCCGGGCTCGATGCCATGGTGCGCTTCGCTGCGGCATTGCGGCGCTGAACCCATCGAGCGCCTCGAACAGGTACAGTCCCGGCCTTCCGTCCCTTTGCCGCTTCGGCTCGCCCCGACGGCCCGATGCCCCATGCAAGCCATCCAGTACTTCAACCCGACGGCCCTGATCGACTCCGTGGTCAGCCTGGTCTTCGCCTTCTTGCTGGGCGCCATGATCGGCTTCGAACGGCAGGTGCGCCAGCGCACGGCGGGCTTGCGCACCAACACCCTGGTGGCGGTCGGCGCCGCCATCTTCGTGCTGCTGGGCGATCGCCTGTTCCAGATTCATGGCGGCAACCAGGGCCCGATCCACGTGGTCGCCTACGTGGTGTCCGGCATCGGCTTCCTCGGTGCGGGCGCGATCATGAAGGAGGGCGCGAACGTCACGGGTCTCAACACCGCCGCCACGCTCTGGGGGTCGGGCGCGGTGGGCGCCTGTGCCGGCGCCGGCCTGATCGGCGAGGCCATCATTGCGGCGATGTTCGTGCTGGCCAGCAACACGCTGCTGCGCCCGGTGGTCAACCGGATCAATCGCCAGCCCGTCAACGAAGCGGCCAGCGAGGCGATGTACACGGTCTACGTGATCTGCAGCAGCCAGAGCCAGGCCGACGTGCGCGAGAAGGCG
This sequence comes from Variovorax sp. P1_H12_2, assembly GCF_056405335.1. Taxonomy (NCBI): domain Bacteria; kingdom Pseudomonadati; phylum Pseudomonadota; class Betaproteobacteria; order Burkholderiales; family Comamonadaceae; genus Variovorax; species Variovorax sp. P1_H12_2. The sequence continues at coordinate 6,056 of NZ_JBFUCI010000120.1, read as the reverse complement.
ATCGAGCTGCTGGAAGCCGCCGACTACCCGGTGCGCGAGGTCGACCAGCATCCCTTCGGCCAGACGGAGATCGAGATCGATGCCCGGCTCTATGCCACTGCCGTGGAGGCGGAGGCGCTGGACAAGGTCACGGCGGCCCTCGAGGCCCATCCGGGCGTCTCCCAGGCCTTCTGGAATTCGAGCGGCGAGGAATAGCGCCGGCGGCGCGAGCGACGGCGCAACCGGGCAATTCCCCGCACCTTCACCCGTCGTCCCGTCGCTCCAGCACCGCGCGATCCCATTCGGCGAGTCCCGCCGCGGCACCATAGGTGCTCTGCAGGAACGCCAGGAGGTCGAGATCCGGCGTCGCCGCCGTACGCACCGCGTCGTACGGCAGGATGAACTCGCGTGCCGGTGGGTGGTAGAAGGCAGCGGTCGGCTGCACCCGTTGCTCTCCGTATCCCGGCGGCTCCGGGTAGGCGTAGGCGTAGAACGCAGGCTCCTCGAAGGCGCCGCCGCCTGGCCAGAAGCCGGCGCTGCTGCATTCGTGCGAGTAGGCCTCGACCATCACGCGTTGGGGGCAGTTCGGAGCACCCCCGGGGTGGCGCGGTGCCACCCGACCCGAAAAGCGCGTGCAAGCAAGGTCGAAGCTTCCCCAGAAGAAGTGCATCGGACTCTGCTTGCCTGCAAAGCCGCTGCGGAAGATCTTGAACACGCGATCGACCTGCAGCAAGGCACGCCACCAGCGGTGGACGGCCGCCGCGTCGTACGAGGCGTGCGCCACGTCCTGTGCGAAGGGAACGGCGGTTTCCACTTCCACAGGCTTCGGCATGAGCGTCGGCGTCACGCCCAGCGACTTCAACGCGTCGGTGTACTTCGCGTAGAAGCTTGCCACCGACATCGGCGCAAGTGCCAGTCGGCACGCTTCGCCCTCACTGGTGCGCAGCACAAGGACATGGTCGATGAAGTCGAACTCCACCACCACGAGCTTCGAAAGCCAAGGCATCGGCGACGTGGTGAGTCCTCGTTCACTGACGTACAGCGTCACCTGCCACCAGTGGTTCTCCATGGGCGCGAGCGCGAGCCGCGTCTTGCCCACGATCTGGGTCCACATGTGAAGCGTGGCATACGTCTCGCGCCACTGTGCCAGCGACAGTTCAGGCCATTCCATGCCGGGCCGCGCGTCTCGCATGGGAGTTGAATCTGGCATGGCTGGCTCCTGATGAAGTGGACGCCGAGGGGGCACAAGTCGTCCCGGCCTCGACGGCCAGGCCGTTGCTCAGGAGTCCAGCGGCGGCCTTCTCGGCTGCATTCTCGGGACTTCCTTTTCTACAGCGTTGCCGGCTGCCGGCCCTTTCCGGCCGGCGTCATTTCGGCCCGATGTGTTCGACGAGGAAATCGAGAACGAGACGGCGGACAACCCGATCACGAACAGCGTCATCATGAGGTTTCGCTCGACGGCACGCTTTCCTTCGCTGAAAAGCCAACGCAGGCCCGCCACCAATTTGTATCCCTCAAACAATCGCATCTCGGTATTCATGGATTTCGTTGAATTTCTTGCTTTCTCCTGACAAATCATATTTCCAAGTCCTTCTCGCTCGCAAGCGTTCCCGCAAATGCCCGAATCCTCATGCCCTGCCCTTGACTCTGCATCAATGTCCGCCATTGGCGAGCGCTTCGCGCGGCAGCCTAGCCAACCACCCCGCCAGCGCGCAAACCAGCACAAGAACCGCCCATGAACCGGCCGCCATGGCCTGCGGCGAAGGTGGAGGCGGCGCCATCGTCATGCCGACCACCGTGAAGACAAGAACGAGCAGCGACAGCATGGTGAGTGCGATCAACCTGCCGCGGGGCAGCCGGCATCCAGGAATGAACAGGCAGAGGCCAATCACCACGATGGCGGCCTCGACGGCCAAGGCTGCAGGCATGTGCTGCCAGAGGCCGACGCCCACCTTCGCCGATCCGGCGCCGGCCAGAGGCATTTCAGGCCTGTGAACCAGGGCGTCGAGGAGCCAATGCGAGAAGACCGCCGCGGCGACCAGTGCGGCGACGCGCACCTTCGAAGGTCCGAGGCGTCCGTACGAGACGAACGCTGCCGCGCCCGCCAAGGCGGACCAGACCGCGGCGGCCAGCAATCCATGCGAGCAGGGAAACACGAATTCCGCCTGGTGCGTGCTGGCGAAGTCCGCGGGCAGCGTGACGGACTCCCAGCCAAGCAGCACGAAGAGCCACAAGACCAGGTCGAGAAGCAGCCCGGCGGCGATGAACACGCCCACGTTCACCCGCCGTTCGGCGCGCCCCAAGGCCAGGCCGACGCCCATGTGACCAGCGAACATCGGGAGCTCCTTTCCGAGAACGACCAGACCCGCATTGTTGGGCGATCCCGCGCCTGCCTGGCTCTTCAATCGAAGAGAAGGCCGCGCGGCAACTCTCTCACAGGTAGTTGAAGAGCGAAATCGAAGCCAGCTTCGCAAAGGTCATCTGCGTCGCCTGCAGCGAGGTCTGGCGCTGGTAGAACTCCGAGATCGCGCTGGCCGGATCGAGGTCCTGCACCGCCGAGAGGTAGCTCTTGTCCATCAGGTCGCGCGCTGCGCCGCCGACGTCGAGGGCGTCGATCTCGTTCATGCGCGAACCCACCGACGACAGGACGGTCAGCACGTTGTCGTGCGCGTTCGTGACCTTGACGTTGGCGGTGCTCAGCGCGTTCTGCAGCTTGGCCTGCGCCGCAGCGCCGCCGCCGGTGAGCGGCGTGCGCAGTGCCGTCACCAGCGCGCCGATGGTCGCGAAGATGTCGGTGCCCGCATTCTTGGCGGTGCTGACGCTGAAGCTGTCGCCGTCGTCCGGCGTGCCGCTGAGGCTGATCTGCAAGCCGCCGAAGGCGATCGGCGAGCCGGCCGTGAAGGCGCCGCTGGCGGCGACCACGGCGGGCACGTCGTTGGTCAGCACAGTGTAGTTGCCGCCCAGGAAGCTGATCCGGAAATCCTTGCCGTAGTCCGGCGCGGTCGCATCGACCACGCCGACCGGACCGAAGACCCCGGTGCCGCTGTTTCCCGCCGCGCCCGAGGTGACATAGCCCGCGCCGCCCTGCACCGACTGGAACACGCTGCGGCCGTCGTCGGAGGTCGACAGCTGGCGCGCCACGTCGATCTGCATCAGGCGCTGGCCCTGGTCGCCGACATACTGCACGAAGCCGCCAGCCTGCGCGACGAAGGGCGGGTTGGCGCTCTTGTAGCCGGCAAACAGGAACTGGCCGTTGCCGTCGTCGGTGTTCGCGAGGCCCACGAGCTGGTCGAGGTTGCTCTGGATCGCGGTGGCCAGCGAGGCCCGGTCGGCGTCCGAGATCGTGCCGTTGCCGGCCTGCACGGTCAGGGTCTTGATGTTCTGCAACAGCACGGTGGTGCTGTCGAGCGCGGTCTCCTCGCGCTTGAGCGACAGCATCGCGCGCTCGCGGCTGGTGGCGTACTGCGAGGATTCAGCCAGCGTCTGGCTGACGCCGAGCGCCCGCGCCGCGCCGACCGGGTCGTCGCCGGCCGTCAGGAACTTGGTCCCGGCGGACAGCCGCTGCTGGACGTTGAAGAGGTTCTGCTGCTGCAGGCCCATCGCGAAGGTGTTCCGCTCGAAGAACGAACTGGTGCTGATGCGCATCACGGCTCCTGGAATTGGGTGGGGTTCGGTGGGATCAGCTGCGGATGCCGAGGATCGCGTCGAAGATGGTCGAGGCGGTCTGGATCACCTTCGCATTGGCCTGGTACATCTGCTGGTACATCAGCAGGTTGGCGGTTTCCTCGTCCTGGTTGACGCCCGAGATCGACTGCTGGCTGGCCTTGATCTGGGTGGTCACGCTCTCCTGCGTCTTGGCGGCGACCTTGATTTCCATCGTCTTGTTGCCGACTTCGCTGACCAGCTGCGAGTAGGCGCCGTTGAAGGTGGTGGTGCCGTTGCCCATCGTGGTCTGGCGCTGCAGCGCGCCGAGCAGCAGCGCGTTGCTGCCGTCGGAGACGCCGGCGCTGTTCTTGCCGACGGTGAAGGTGTCGCCGTTGGCCGGCGCGCCCGTCATCGTCATGCTGATGCCGTCGAAGCTGATCTTGGCGCCGGCCGTGTAGGGCACGGGGGTGTTGGCCGGATAGATCGTGGAGGTGCCGTTGGCCAGCGTCACGGTGACCGCGGAGGCCGCGGGGAAGCCCGACAGCATGCCGGTCGCCGCGTCGTAGCTCAGCGTCACGTTGGCCGCCAGCGGCGTGCCGGGGTAGCTGGCGTCGACGGTCGCGGCGCCGAGCTTCCCGCTGCCCTGGTTGCCGGCGCTGTTGCCGGTGATCACGGGCGAGGCCGCAGCCACCTTGGCCGGGTCCAGCACCAGCACGTCCAGGTCGCGCGCGCCGTTGCGGGTGGGCTGCACCAGGAAGGTGTCGCCGTCCTGCGCCGTGCCGCTCGCCTGCGACAGGCTCACGCCGTCGAAGGTGATCGGGAAGGTGGTGAAGGTGCCCATGGCCTGCTTGTCCGACAGCCGGGTCACCGAGTAGTTCAGCGTGCCTGCCACATCCTTGACTTGAATCGAGTAGTCGCTGGTGCTGAGCTGGTTGGTGTTCGTCACGCTGCCGGCGAGCACCAGGTTGCCGGTGTTCTTCGCGTTCGAGAAGATGCCGGGCGCGGCGGTCGTGAAGAAGTCCGTCCCGAGCGCGCCGTTGAGGTCGACGCCCAGCTTGTGCTGGTCGTTGAAGGCGCCCGACACCGCCATCGCGAGCCGGCCGATCGCATTCTGCGCGGGGATGAGCGTCTGGGCCCGGAACGACATCAGGCCGCCCAGCGAACCGCCCGTGATGACGTTGTCGCCGAGCTCGGACACCGTGCCCGACAGGCCCACCAGGGCCACCGTGGTGCGGGTCGGATCGGCGGCCGACGGCACCGCCTTCACGGTCGCGGCCTGGTCCCCCATCACCAGCGACTGGCCGTTGCCCATGAAGACGTTGTACTTGCCGTTGTCCTGCTCCAGCACCTTGACGTCGGCGATCTGGCTCAGCTCGCTCACCAGCTGGTCGCGCTGGTCCAGCAGGTCGTTCGGGGGCTGGCCGCCGGCGACCGCGCTCATCATGCTGATCTGCTGGTTGAGACTCGCGATCTTGCTGGAATAGGTGTTGATCTGGGCCACGCTGCCCGTGACCTGCTCGTTCAGCGACGCATTGAGGTCGCTCAGGTAGCGGTCGGTGGCGCGGAACTTGTTGGACAACGACTGCGCCGAGCTGATCAGCTGCTGGCGCGCCGCCGGATCGGCCGGCGTGTTGGCGACGCCTTGCACCGCCGTGAAGAAGCTCTGCATCAACGGGCTCAGGCCGGCGGTCTTGTCGGCCAGCAGGGAGTCGATGCGGCTGATCTCGGTGCCGTAGGCGTTCAGCGCCGCCGAGGAAGACTGGGCCGACGCGAGTTGCGCGGTGAGATAGCGGTCGTAGCTGCGGTTGATCGTGGTGACGCCGGCGCCGGTGCCGATGTATCCCGAGCCGGTGCCGATCGCGGCGTTGGTGGCGACCTGGGCGACCTGCCGGCTGTAGCCCGCGGTGTACACGTTGGCGGTGTTGTGGGCCGTGGTCATCAGCGCGGTGCGGGCGACGCTGAGGCCGCTCAGACCCGTAAAGAACAAGCTTCCTGACATGGAGAATTACCTGGTTGTCTGTGGGGTGGGTGTGACTCGCGGCATCGTCGCTGCGATGCCTTCGAGATCTATATCGGCAGCGTCAGGCCAAAATTGAAGGCCGCGCGTCGTCCTGGTCACGGAGCCTGAAGATGCCGACAACATCCGAGAGCCCCCCCGCCTGCTCCTGCAAGGATTGCGCCGCAGCCGAGGCTTCCTCGACCAGCGCCGCGTTCTTCTGCGTCACCTGGTCCATCTGCGTGATCGCCTGGTTGATCTGCTCGATCCCCGAGGTCTGCTCCTGGCTCGCCGCCGTGATCTCGCCCATGATGTCCGTCACGCGCTTCACGCTGCCGACGATCTCTTCCATGGTCTTGCCCGCTTCGGCCACCAGCGCGCTGCCCGCGCCGACCTTGCCCACCGAGTCGTCGATCAGGCCCTTGATCTCCTTGGC
>NZ_JBFUCI010000119.1:0-15158 GCF_056405335.1 Variovorax sp. P1_H12_2 | reverse complement strand
GCTCGGCACCTCGGCGCCCAGGCTCTGGCCGAGCGCGAGTTCGCTCACGCCCTGCGGCAGCGGCAGTGGCTGGTCGACGCTGGCGCCGTTCTGGGGCGCCGCGTTGCGCACCACCTGGTCGATCGCGATGAAGCTGGTGTATTGCGTGAGCAGGCCGTAGCGAAGCCCCAGGTCGGTGATGCGCTGGCGCAGCTCGTCGCCGCCCTCCAGCGCTTCCTGGTCGGAGAGGCTCGCGATGCGATGCCGTGCCCACAGGCTGCGCAGCGCGGCCGCGTCCCGGCGCGCCTGCGGGTCCACCTTCAGCACCTGCTGGTACGGACCCTCGGCGCTGCGGCCTTCGATCACGAGCCGGCCCTTGGCCTCGCCGCGCCACTTGCCGAACAGGATCACCGGGCGCTCGCCGAGCACGTCGGGGAGCGTCATCGGCTCCACCTCGTAGACATCGAGACCCTCGAAGCGCGCCTTCACCTGGGTCAGCACCGGCGACTCGACCATGCGGCGGAAGCGCGCGGCCTGCTCGGGCGCCTGGACCGGATCGGTGATCACGAAGGGCTCGCCCATGCCGGCGCGCGCCAGGCCTTCCATCAGGTGGCGGTTGACCGAGGAGCCGATGCCGAAGGCGAACAGGTTGGCCTTGGAGAGGTTCCTGCGAACCAGCTCGAAGGCCTCGCGCTCCACCGTGACGTAGCCGTCGGTGACCACCACCAGGGTGCGCGAGACGCCCTCGGCCTTCGGTTCGGCATAGGCGCGCTTCAAGGCCGGGATCAGCTCGGTGCTGCCGCCGCCGCCGTAGTTCTGGATCGTGGCCAGCGCCTGCGTGATGTTGGCGCGGGTGGCCGGCACCGAGTGCGGCGACAGCATCCTGTTGCTGCCCGAGAACAGCAGCACGTTGAAGGTGTCGCTGGGCCGCAGTCCGCCGATCAGGCGCTCGAGCATGACCTTGGCGGTGTCGAGCGGGAAGCCGTGCATCGAGCCCGAGATGTCGACCACGAAGATGTAGTCGCGCGGCGAAACGGCGTTCGCGGCCACCGACTTCGGCGGCTCGACCATCGCGAGGAAGAAGTTCTCGGCGCCGTCGCCGTGGCCCTGGTAGAGCATCAGCCCGGACTGGATCCGCTCGCCCGCGAGCCGCCAGGCGAGCACGAAGTCGCGGTTGTCGGCCGGCCCGGCGCTGCCGGCCAGCGTGACGTCGGCATGGGCATCGCCATCGCGCCGGGCGACCTCGATCGCATGGCTTGCCGAGCGCACTTCCTGCAGCGCCATCGGCACGTCGAGCGCGACCTTGAGCTTGAAGGCGGTGCCCGATGCGACCGCCGCGCGCAGCGTCGGCTGCGCCACCCAGCGGGCCTGCGCGTTCTCCGACTGCGGGCTGTTGTAGCGCGGCCCGACCACGGTCGGATAGACGAACTGGTAGTTGCCGCCCTGAGGCACCAGCAGCTCGGTGTAGCGCAGCGCCACCTTGACCTCGTCGCCCGGCAGGATGTTGGCGACGTTCATCTGGAACACGTTGGGCAGGTGCTGCTCCAGCAGCGCGGCKGTCTTGCCTTCCTTCTTCGCGGCGTCGTAGTCGATGCGGGCCTGCGCCTTCTCGCGGATCTGCGCCGTGATGAGGCGGTCGCCGATCCGCACGTGGAGGGCACCGACCGCGGCGCGGGTCGAGCCCGGGAACACATAGCGCGCCTCGATCGCCCGCTGGCCCTCGTTGCGGTAGGTCTGCGTGACGGTGACGTCGGCGATCACGCCCGAGATCTTCACGTCGACCTCGGTGCCCTTGAGCGGCAGGCGGTCGAGCTCGGGATCGTCGCTCTTGACGAAGAAGTACGGGCTCTCGGTCTTCGCCCGCGGGCCCGGCGCTTCCTGCGCATGCAGCGGGCGTGCGCTCAGTGCGAGAAAGCTCGCGGCGGCCAGCGTCACGGTGACGAGCCAGAGCCAGCGGCCGGGACGGATGGGGGTGGCAGGGGCGTCCATGGTGTTGTTCCTTCTCCTTCTTCTTGTGCGAACTTGCACGGTGCCCACTGTCGGGAGCGAGTGAGAAGGGGGTTCGAAGGTTTCTTGAAGTCGGCGCGCCCGGGGCAGGTTTGTGTGAAGTCCGTGTGAAGTCCCGCGCGTCGGCACTTCACACGGACATCGCGCCCATGGGGAACCATCGGGGCCTGTTCCTGCTCCCTCCCTGCCATGACCCCTTCCTCCGCAACTCCCTCCCGAGCGCCGACCTGGCGCCGCCCGGCAGCCTGGATCGCCGCGCTGTCGGCCGGCACCGTCGTCGTCCTGGCGATCGCCGGAGGCATCGCGGTGGCCACCATCTACCCGCGGCTCCCCGACGTCGCGCAGCTGTCGGACTACCAGCCCAAGCAGCCGCTGCGGGTCTATTCGGCCGAGGGCACGCTGATCGGCGAGTTCGGCGAGGAGCGCCGCAACCTGACGCCCTTCGCGCAGATTCCCCAGGTCATGAAGGACGCGGTGCTGGCGGTGGAGGACGCGCGCTTCTACGAGCACGGGGGCGTCGACTACAAGGGCTTCGCGCGCGCCGCGCTGGCCAGCCTGCAGGGCGGGCGCAAGCAGGGCGCCTCGACGATCACGATGCAGGTGGCGCGCAACGTCTACCTGAGCTCGGAGCGCACCGTGCGGCGCAAGACCTGGGAGATCCTGCTGGCGCTGCGCATGGAGCGCGAGCTCACCAAGGACCAGATCCTCGAGATCTACCTGAACCAGATCTACCTGGGCAACCGGGCCTACGGTTTCGCGACCGCCGCCGAGACCTATTTCGGCAAGCCGCTGCAGGACATCACGATCGCCGAGGCCGCGATGCTGGCCGGCCTGCCGAAGGCGCCGGGCACCAACAACCCGGTGGCCAACCCGCGCCGCGCCCGCGCCCGCCAGCTCTACGTGATCGATCGAATGCAGGAGACCGGCTTCATCACCGCCGCGCAGGCCGACGCCGCGCGCCGTGAGCCGCTGCAGTTGCGCGACGCCGCCGATCCGTCGCGGCTGCATGCCGAGTACGTGGCCGAGACCGTGCGCCAGATGATGCATGCGCAGTACGGCGACAGCATCTACACCAGCGGGCTCAAGGTCACGACCTCGCTGATCGCGGCCGAGCAGCAGGCGGCCTATCGGTCGCTGCGCCGCGGCATCATGGACTACGAGCGGCGCCAGGCCTATCGCGGGCCCGAGGCGGTCATCGATCTGCCGGCCGATCCGAAGGCGCTCGACGACGCGGTCGATGACGCGCTGGCCGAGCATCCGGACAACGGCGACCTGATCGCCGCCGTGGTGCTGCAGGCCAGCGCCAAGGAGGTCACGGCGGTGCGCGCCAATGGCGAGACGCTGCAGATCAGCGGCGAGGGCCTGAAACCGGCGCAGTCGGGCCTGTCCGAGAAGGCGGCGCGCAACATCCGCATCCGCCCCGGTGCCGTGATCCGGGTCGCGCGCACGCCGAAGAACAGCTGGGAGATCACGCAGCTGCCCGAGGTCGAAGGCGCGTTCGTCGCCATCGACCCGCGCAGCGGCGCCATCCAGGCGCTGGTCGGCGGCTTCGACTTCGGCAAGAACAAGTTCAACCACGCGACGCAGGCCTGGCGCCAGCCCGGCTCGAGCTTCAAGCCCTTCATCTATTCGGCCGCGCTCGAGAAGGGCTTCACGCCGGCCACCGTGGTCAACGACGCCCCGCTGACCTTCGAGGCGGGCGCCAACGGCACGGCGTGGGAGCCGAAGAACTACGACGGCGGCCACGACGGGCCGATCACGCTGCGGCGCGCGCTCCAACAGTCGAAGAACCTGGTCACGCTGCGGGTCATGCAGTCGATCGGCGCCGACTATGCGCAGGACTGGGTCACGCGCTTCGGCTTCGAGCGCGAGAAGCAGCCGGCCAACCTGCCGATGGCGCTGGGCGCCGGCTCGGTGACGCCGATGCAGATGGCGGCCGGCTACGCGGTGTTCGCCAACGGCGGCTATCGCGTCAATCCCTACCTCGTGACGCGGGTCGCCGACGCCCGGGGCAAGGTCCTGATGGAGACCGAGCCGCCGGTGCTGGACGAGGCCCGGCGCGCGATCCCTGAACGCAATGCCTTCCTGATGGATTCGCTGCTGCAGAGCGTGGTGAAGGGCGGCACCGCCTCGAGGGCCTACCAGGCGCTCCGGCGCGATGACCTGTACGGCAAGACCGGCACCACCAACGACTCCTTCGACACCTGGTTCGCGGGCTTCCAGCCGACGCGCGTGGGCATCGCCTGGGTCGGCTACGACACGCCGCGCCAGCTCGGCGTGCGCGGCGAGACCGGCGGCAGCCTGAGCCTGCCGATCTGGACCGGCTACATGCAGTCGGCGCTCAAGGGCGTGCCGGTGGCGGCGCTGAAGCCATCCGACGGCGTGGTGCAGGTCGACGGCGAGTGGTACTACGACGACTACGCGCCGGGCCGCGGCGTGGCCAGCCTGGGCCTCGACGCCGCGCTGGCGCCGCTGCCGGCCGAGGACCTGGCCGGCGTGCCCGTGAGCCCGCCGGCGCCACCCGAAGAGCGCAGTCGCATCCTCGATTTCTTCCGGTAGTTGGCTCTCCCCCAGGTTGGCTCACTTCGTGTAGCCGCCCACCCCCTCGCCGGGGGCAACACCAGCGGCCCGGCGAAGCCGGTTCCGCGGTGGCACTGTTGCTCGCCCCCAGGTTGCCCCGCACTTCGTGTCGGGGCGCCCACCCCCTACCGGGGGCAACACCAGCGGCCCGGCGAAGCCGGTTCCGCGGTGTTTCACGAAGGGGCCGGGCTGCGCCGGCCGCGCAGAGGCGGGGTCGCTCCTACACTTGCGGCTGCCACAACGCCCTCTCTTGCCGCCCCCCATGGAAACTCTCACCCTGGTGACGCTCATCGTCATCGGCGCCTACCTCGTCAAATCCCAGCACCAGCGACAGCGCATCGCGCTGCTGGGCAGCCACCTGGGCCACTACCAGATCGAGAAGCTGATGGAGAACCTCACCGAGGGCTACCTGCGCTGCCTGGGCGAGGACGATCCCGAACGCCGCGAGCAGATCTGGCGCCTGCTCGACACCACCGAGGAAAAGCTGTCGGCCCAGTTCGACAGTTTCGCGGCCGAGTTCGCCCGGGTCGGCGAGAAGGAGGCGCGCGTGAGCAAGCTGCCGCTCGCGCTGCCTTTCGCGCAGCAGTTGTTCCCGGCCGCGACCTTCGATCTGCGCCAGGCCTTCGCGATCCATGCGCGCGGCATCGCCGCGGTCATGCGCAACGAGCGGCACCGGCCATCGAAGGCCAAGGCCTTCATGATGTCGGCCGAGCTGTTCCTGATGCAGCACAGCTGCCACTGGTACTGCAAGTCGAAGGCCGTGGCTTCTGCGCGCCTGCTGGCGCGCCACAAGACCTCCTATGAGCAGGTGCTCGATGCGGTCAGCCCCGAGACCCGCAAGGCCTACGCAGAGCTCACCGGTCAGTGATGTGACAGCAGCGGCAGCGTGAGCGTGGCCAGCGCGCCGCCGCGCGGTGCGTTGGCGAGCTCGACCCGGCCGCGGTGCAGCGCCGCGATCTCCTTCACGAAGGCCAGGCCCAGGCCGGTGCTCTTCTTCTGGCTGTGCGGCCGGGCGAGCGAATAGAACTTCTCGAACACCTTGTCCTTGGCGTAGTCCGGGATGCCCTGGCCGCGGTCGCGCACGCTCACGACGGCGCGGCGCGAGCTGGCCTCCAGTGCCAGCAGGACTTCGGCGCCCGCGGGCGAGAAGTCGATCGCGTTGTCGAGCAGGTTGCTGATCGCTCGGCGCAGCAGGAAGGGGTCGCCCTCGACGCTGGCCTCGGCGTGGATCGCCACCTGCACCCGGACCTCGCGCCTGGCCGCCGCGGCCTGGGCGCCGGCGGCCACGTCCTGCAGCAGCGGGGCCAGCGCCACCGGTTCGCTGCGGTCGAGCGCGCGCCGCGTCTCGAGCGCGGTGAGCTCCATCATGCGGTCGACGATCTCCTGGATGCGCTGGGTCTCGTGCGCGATGTTGCCGAGGAAGCGTTCGCGCTCGGCCTGCGGCATCGACGGCTCCTGGATCAGCTCGGCGGCGCCGCGGATCGCCGACAGCGGGCTCTTGATCTCGTGCGTGAAGGTCTGGACGTAGTCGGCGACGTAGTTGCGGCCGGTGAAGGCGTCGCGCAGCTCGCCGAGGCCGCTGCGCAGCGTGTCGACCGCCCGGCGCAGCATGCGCCCGAGGCTCGGGCTGCGCTGCGCGCGCAACCAGCCCACGTAGTCCGAGATCAGCCCGAAGGGCCGCACCAGCCAGATCGAGACGATCACCGCGCCCACCAGCAGCGCCAGCGCCGAGCCGACGCCGACGCCCAGCGTGCGGGCCCGGGCGTCCTCGACGAACTGGCCGAAGCTCTGCACCGGCTTGCCGACGCTGACCACGCCGACGATCTCGTTGCCCCAGCGCACCGGCGCGCCCACGTACATCACCGAGCTCAGCGGATCGCCCGCGATGTCGCGCGTGGTGCGGGCGCCGTAGGTGCCGGCCAGCGAGCGCTTGACGTCGCTCCACTGCGAGAAGTCGGCGCCCAGGTTGCGGCCCAGCGAATCGAACAGCACGCGGCCGTTGCGGTCGGTGACATACATGCGCAGTTCGACGTGGCGCTTGTGCAGGTTGTAGATCTGGGCCGAGAACTGGCGCGCATAGACCGAGCGGAACAGCGGCTCGAGCCGCGTGGTGTTGATCGCGCCGGCGATCACGTCCTGCTCGACCAGGCTGGCCATCAGCTGCGAGGCTTCGACCAGCGACTCCTCGGCCGACTCGCGGTAGCGCGGGTCGATGTCGATCACCACGCGGTAGAGCAGGAAGGCGATGCCCGCCGTGTAGATCAGCAGAATCCCGAGAAAGATGCGCGTCCGGCTCGTCATTTCATGGCCCCCACGCTTCCCCACTTCGTGTGGGTCGCTGCCCCCCGAGGGGGCYGCAGGCCGCCTTGGGGCGGCCCGGCGCCGGCCTGAATGGCCCCCACGCTTGCCCACTTCGTGTGGGTCGCTGCCCCCCGAGGGGGCCGCAGGCCGCCTTGGGGCGGCCCGGCGCCGGCCTGGTACTCATGGGGTGGGCGGCAGGTCTTCGTTCAACGCGTAGCCCGTCCCGCGCAGCGTGCGGATCGGATCGACCGCGGGCGCGATCGCCTTGAGCTTGGCGCGCAGGGTCTTCACGTGCGCATCCACCGTGCGGTCGAAGCTGTCGCTGGCTTCGTCCCAGACCAGTCGCAGGAGGTCGTCGCGCGTGTAGACGCGGCCGGGGCGCTGCACCAGCAGCCGCAGCAGGCCGTACTCGTAGCGCGAGAGTTCCAGCAGGCGGCCGTAGTAGCGGATCTGCATGCGTTCGCTGTCGAGCGCAAACGGCGTGGCCGGCGCCTCCGGGGCCGGAGTCGGGGCTGCGGGCGCCGCTGCGGGGGCTGTCGCGCTCTGCGCGCCGCGTCCGCTGCGGCGCAGGATGGTCCGCACCCGCGCCACCAGCTCGCGCGGCGAAAAGGGCTTGGCGATGTAGTCGTCGGCGCCCAGCTCGAGGCCGACCACGCGGTCGATCTCGTCGCTGCGCGCGGTCAGGAACATCATCGGCACCTGCGCGCCGCCGGGCAGCGCCTGCAGCCGCTTGAAGAGCTCGAAGCCGTTCATGTCGGGCAGGCCGACGTCGAGGATCGCGAGCGCGGGCGGCTCGGCCGCGAACTGCGCGATGGCCTGCTCCGCGGTGGCGCACCAGACCGGCACGAAGCCGTCGGTGCGCAGCACGTATTGCAGGGTGTCGGCGATGCCGGACTCGTCTTCGGCGATCAGGATCCGGGGGTGAAAAGGCATGGGCGGATGGTAGCGGGGCGCTCGCCTCGGGCGGGCCCCGCGCTCCGGGAGCGCGCGGCTCAACGCAGATCGAAGCAGCAGCCGGAGTAGAAGGCCTGGTCGCCACCCTCGACGAACGGCACCTCGATCGGCTTGCCCTCGTTGCGCCACRCATCGCGGCGCTGGTAGCCGCACTCCATCAGTTCGTTCAGCAGGGTGTCCTGGTGCTGGATGCGGCAGGGACAGACCGCGAAGCCGATGCTGTTGAGCGTGAACAGTGTCCGGTCGGGGTGAGTCGCTGCCGTGTTGATCACGATGCGCTTCGGCTTCACGGGCATCTGGGCGAGCATTTCCGAGATCCGCAACGGCAGGTATTGCAGGCTGCCCGACGCGTACAGGACGTCGTATCCGCTGGCGTCGCGATAGTCGGTCGTGAAGTCGAGCTGGGACGTTACTTCGCGCTGGAGGGCGAGTTCCTGGCCCGTCTGCACGACGCCGGGCAGGTCGCAGACAGTCCAGCGCAGGTTCGCAGGGTAGGGAAGCACGCGGCGGAAGGCGTAGTACTTGATGCCGATGTGGCCACCCAGGTCGAAGATGCTGCGCATGCCCCCGTCGAGCGCGCGCCCGAGCCAGAACAGGCCCGGGTAGTCGTAGAAATAGATCTGGTGGCTATAGAGCGCCTTGGCCGCCTCCGCGTCGTCGTAGCCGACCGCCTTGCCGGGTGGCGCATTGGCGTGTGCAGCGGTAAAGCTCTCGAACGAACCCATGAACAGGTCCTCGCTCTGGGGATTCTCCAGAAACTTGCGCCGATAGGCAGCTTCGCGGACGGAGGAAGGCAGCAGGCTCGAGAACATGGAGCGTCTTTCTGTCCAGGGTTTTTGCTGCACGCATTTTGCACTTTGAAACACAAAGTATTCAACTGTTCTCTCGTTTTGGCGCGCTGCGCGTCCTTCGGCGCGAAGCAAGCGGGCTATTGGGCCTGGTAGCCGGCGTTCTCGATCGCCACGATGATGTCCCGTCGAGGATGCTCGCTGACCACATCGACGTGGCCGGTCTCGAGATCCACCGTGACTTGCGCACTGGGATCGATCGTCTGGACGGCGCTCTGCACCACACCGGCGCAGTGCCCGCAACTCATGCCCGTGACCTGGAACTTCTGGCTCATCGTGTTGGCTCCTTCATGTGAACGAATGACGAGTTTGAACCTTTCCCGCATGCCAATGTCCAGCATGGGGGTGCTGTGTGTTGTACAAACAGCCGATATCTTTCACTCCCTTGCCATGCGAATCCTACTGGTCGAAGACGATGAAGTCCTGCGCGGCGTGGTGCTGCGCAGCCTGGGCGATGCCGGCCACCGCGTCGACGTGGCGGCCAACGTCGAGGACGCCGACCACCTGTGGCGCGTACAGACCTTCGATGCCGTGCTGCTGGACCTGAACCTGCCGGCCACTGCGAACCCGACCAGCGGCCTGGCCAGCGGGCTGGTGGCGCTGCGGCAGGCGCGCGCCCGCGGCGACCGCACGCCGGTGCTGGTGCTGACGGCACGCGACCGCACCGACGAGCGCATCGCGGGCCTGGACGCGGGCGCGGACGACTACCTCGGCAAACCCTTCGATCTGGCCGAGGTTGAGGCCCGGCTGCGGGCGCTGGTGCGCCGGGCCCAGGGCACCGAAGACATCGCGCTGCTCGGGCACCTGCGGCTCGATCGGCGGGCTCGCCGCTTCGCGGTCGGCGGCGTACCGCTCGACCTGCCGGCGCGCGAGTTCGAGGTGCTGTGGGAGCTGATGAGTCCGCCAGGCCGCACGATCAGCAAGCGCGAGCTGTCGGACAAGCTGTCGACCTTCGACGAGTCCCTGGGCGACAACGCGCTCGAAGCCTTCATCTCCCGCCTGCGCAAGAAGCTGGTCGCCAGCGGCGCCGTCATCCGGACCCTGCGCGGCATCGGTTACCTGATGGAAGCGGAGACGTGAGTGCGGGCGCGGCGGCGGCGCCGTCGCTGACCGCGCGGGTGTTGCGCCGCGTGCTGCCGCCGCTGGGCCTGACGTGGCTGCTGGGCACGGCGGTGGCGCTGCTGGTTGCCAGTTATTTCACCGAGCAGGCCTTCGATCGCGCGCTCCTCGACGACGCTTATTCGGTGTCGGCCAGCGTGCGCGCCGGCGAAAGCGGTCTCGACCTCCTGCTGTCGCCGCGCGATATCACCAACGTCCTGTTCGACCAGTCGGAAACGGTCTTCTTCGCGGTGCTGCGGCCCGACGGTTCGCTGCTCGCCGGTGACCGGGGGCTGGTGGCACCGGCACCCGAGGAGGGCGTGCGCCACCGCTTCTCGCGCATCGAATACCGGGGCCAGACCTTGCGCGCGGTCGTGCTGGACCACGAAGCGCCGGCTGCCTATCGCGTGATCATTGCCCAGACCACGCGCGCGCGCGCGACGCTGATCGAGAAGCTCCTGATCTATTCGCTGGCGCCTCAGCTGGTGTTGCTCGCGTTGCTCGCGGGCTGGCTCTGGCGCGGCATCGAGCGCGAGCTCCACCCGCTGGGCGAACTCAGGCGCACGCTGGAGCAGCGTAGCGCGCATGACCTGGCGGCCGTGCCGGTGGCGCGCACTTCGCGCGAACTCGAGCAGCTTGGCGACACGCTCAACGCGCTGCTCGAGCGGCTGGCCCAAAGCGCCTCCGCGCAGCGCGAGTTCGCCGGCAACGTCGCGCACGAGCTGCGCACGCCGCTCGCGGGCATCCGCGCGCTGGCCGACTACGGCCTGGCCCAGCAGAGCCCGGCCGTTTGGCGCGAGCAGCTGCAGCAGATCGCGCAGAGCCAGGCCCGCGCCAGCCGCCTGGTCGACCAGTTGCTGGCGCTGGCGCTGGCCGACGAGGGGCGCACCGGCCTGCAACGCGAGACCCTGCGCCTGGACCAGCTGGCGCAGCAGGCGGTGCTGCGGCATCTGGCGCGCGCCGACGCCCGGGGCGTGGACCTGGGCGCACTGGGCCTGGACGAGGCGGTCACGGTGCAGGCCAATGCCGCGCTGGTCGAGGGCATCCTCGACAACCTGATCGACAACGCGCTGCGCTACGGCGGACGCACCATCACCGTGGAACTCTCCGGTCTCACGCTCGGGGTGGCCGACGATGGCCCGGGCATTGCGCCCGAGGCCGAGCGCGACCTGCTGCAGCGCTGGGCCCAGGGGCCGGCCGGGCGCAAGCTCGGGCAGGGGGCGGGACTGGGCCTGGCGATCGTGGCGCGCTACGCGAAGCTGCTCGGTGCGGAACTCAGCTTCGCGCGCGCCTCGGAGGCCGGCGGGCTGCGCGTCAGCGTGGCCTTCGAGGCGCCTCAGGCCAGCGCGGGATAGTCGATGTAGCCGGCTTCGCCGCCGCCGTAGAACGTGCTCTTGTCCCAGGCATTCAGCGGCGCGCCTTCGCGCAGGCGGCGCACCAGGTCGGGGTTGGAGATGAAGGGCTTGCCGAAGGCGACGAGGTCGTCGCCTTCCTTCAGCGCCTCTTCGGCCAGCGGCTTGTCGTAGCCGTTGTTGACCATCCAGGCGCCCTTGCCGCCGGCCTTGCGGTAGGCCGCCTTGAGGGCCTCGTAGTCGAAGGGCCGATCGTCGAGCTCGCGCGGGCCGCCGGTGGCGCCTTCGATGACGTGGATGTAGGCCAGGCCGAGCGGCGCCAGGTGCCTGACGACGAAGTCGAACAGCGGCTGCGGGTCGGCGTCATGGACGTCGTTGGCGGGCGTGACGGGCGACAGGCGGATACCGGTGCGGCCGCCGCCCACCGCATCGACCACCGCGCGCGTCACCTCCAGCAGCAGGCGGGCGCGGTTGGGGATGCTGCCGCCGTAGTCGTCGGTGCGCTCGTTGCTCCCGGTCTTGAGGAACTGGTCGAGCAGGTAGCCGTTGGCGCCGTGGATCTCGACGCCGTCGAAGCCGGCGGTCTCGACCGCGTTGCGCGCCGCGGCCGCATAGGCGTGCACGATGCCCGGCAGTTCGGCGGCGTCGAGCGCGCGCGGCTCCGAGGTGTCGACGAAGGTCGGCACGCCGTCCTTGATCAGCACGGTCTTGGTCCTGGCCGTGATCGCGGAAGGGGCCACCGGCTTGCCGTTGTCGGGCTGCAGCTCGGTGTGCGAGACGCGCCCGACATGCCAGAGCTGGACCACGATCTTGCCGCCCTCGGCATGCACGGCGTCGGTCACGCGCTTCCAGGCGTCGAGTTGCTCGGTGCCGTAGAGGCCGGGAACGTCGGCGTAGCCCTGGCCCTGCTGGCTGATCGCCGTGGCTTCGGTGATCAGCAGGCCGGCCGAGGCGCGCTGTGCGTAGTAGGTGGCGGTGATGTCGCCCGGCACCGCGTTGGGTGAGCGGTTGCGCGTCAGCGGCGCCATGACGATGCGGTTGCCGAGTGCGAGATCGCCGGCCTGGACGGGATCGAAAAGAGTGCTCATGCCTGGGTGCCTTGTGGTGACGTGAATGAAGAAGACGGCGCCAGGGTAAACCCGGAACCGCAACCCTGCTGTCGCGGGGTTGTCGCTTTGGTGCTAAGCGATGCCGCAGAATGGGCGCCCGCCCCATGCCTTCGACCGCCRCCACGCTCTCGCCCGCCCAAGCCCTTCGTCTCGCGCTGGCCCTGTCGCTGGGGGCGGCGGTCTCGCTCGGCATCACCCGTTTTTCCTACGGCCTGCTGCTGCCGCCGATGCGCGCGGACCTGGGCTGGAGCTATGCGCTGGCCGGCGGCATGAACACCGCCAACGCCGCGGGCTACCTGCTCGGTGCCATGCTGACGCCCGCCCTGATGCGTCGTTTCGGCCCTGTCCGGCTGCTGGTCGGCGGCGCGGTCGCGGCCAGCGTCTTCATGGCCGCCAGCGGCTTCTTCACTTCGGCCCCGGCCCTCTTGCTGCAGCGGCTGCTGGCCGGTCTCGCGAGCGCCTGGGTGTTCGTCGCCGGCGGCCTGCTGGCGGCGCGGCTGGGTGTCTCGCAACCCTCGCGCGCGGGGTTCCTGCTGGGCCTCTATTACGGCGGCACCGGATTGGGCATCACGCTGTCGGCACTGATGGTGCCGGCCGTGCTGCAGGCTGCGGCGGGCGCGCCGCATGGCTGGGCCTGGGCCTGGTGGGCGCTGGCGCTGGCGAGCGTCGCCGCGACGGCCGTGCTGGCGCTCGCGGTGCGTGCGATGCCGGGGGAGGGCGTGGTCGCGAGTCCGGCGTCGAGGCTGCCGCTCATGGCCGATGGCCACTCGCCGGTGCGGCGATTCGGCTGGGCCCTCGCGGGCTATGCACTCTTCGGTGCCGGCTACATCGGCTACATGACCTTCGTGATCGCGCTGCTGCGCGAGCAGGGTGCGAGCCCGGGCGAGATCACCTGGTTCTACGCCTTGCTCGGGGTCGCCTGCGTCGCTTCGTCACGGCTCTGGGCGGGGCTGCTGGACCGCTTCCGCGGCGGTGGCCCACAGGCGCTGCTGAACGCGCTGCTGGGCGTGGCCACCCTGCTGCCGGTGCTGAGCCCGGCCTGGCCGGTGACCCTGGCCTCGGGCCTGATGTTCGGCGCGGTGTTCCTGTCGGTGGTGGCCTCGACCACGGCGCTGGTGCGCCACAACCTGCCACCGGCCCAATGGGCGACGGGCATCAGCGCCTTCACGATCGTGTTCGCGCTGGGCCAGATCGTCGGCCCGACCGTGACCGGCTGGATCTCCGACGGCCAGGGCGGGCTGGCCGGAGGCCTGCTGGCCTCGGCCCTCACGCTGTGGCTCGGCGCCCTGCTGGCTTGGCGCCAGCGCCCTGGCTAGTGTTCACCCAGGCTGGCGTGATTTGCAGTTCACAGGCCAGCGAAGCGAAGCCCGTTCGTGAAACACCGCGGATCTGGCTCTGCCAGGCCGCTGGTGTTGCCCCCGGTAGGGGGTGGGCGGGCTACACGAAGTGAGCCCAACCTGGGGGCGAGCCTACTTCAAGCCTTCGGCCTTCAGCGCCTCCTGCACGGCGGGCCGGGCGGCGACGCGCGCATGCCAGGCGTTCAGGTTCGCGAATTTCGAGATGTCCAGGCCGGTGGGCTTGGCCCAGTTGGTCACCGTGAACAGGTAGCCGTCGGCGACGCTGAAGTGCTCGCCCATCAGGAAGTCCTTGTCGGCCAGCTCGCTGTCGAGCCATTCGTAGCGCGACAGTAGCCGGGTCTTCGAGAGGGTCTTGGCTTCCTCGGGCATGTTCGGGTTGAACAGCGGCGAGAAGCCCTTGTGCATTTCGGTGCCGACGAAGGTCAGCCATTCCTGCAGGCGATAGCGCTGCATCGTGCCGTTGGCCGGTGCCAGGTTCTTGGTCGGCGCCAGGTCGGCGATGTACTGCACGATGGCCGGGCCTTCGCGCAGGCGCGTGCCGTCGTCGAGTTCGAGCATCGGCACGTAGCCCAGCGGGTTGATGCCGTAATAGTCGGTACCGTCCTGCAGCTTGTGGCTCTTGGTGCTCGCGAGCACCGGCTCGAAGGCCAGGCCGGCCTCGCGCAGCGCGATGTGGGGTGACAACGAGCAGGCGCCCGGCGAGTAATACAGCTTCATTCGAAAAACTCCAGTGATTAGGCGAAACGCGTTCTTGACGACGCGAGGCCGATGCTAGCGGTTTGGCGATGGACGCGTTTTTGCTTCGCCGGCCTCGCGCCCTGCCAACCACGTTGCTATTAAAATGATAGCAATACTTCCAGCGCAGATGGCCCGTGGCGCGGATGCCAGGCTTGGCGTGCTTGTCCCCAAAGGGTGCACGGAGGCGCGCCGGCGATTAAAATTGACGCCCCCTTTCCGAGAGCRCATGCCTCCTGCGCCCCTTTCCATGCTGTACCCCGAAGAATTCGATGTGATCGTCGTCGGCGGCGGYCATGCCGGCACCGAAGCCGCGCTGGCTTCCGCGCGCATGGGCGCCCGCACGCTGCTGCTCACCCACAACATCGAGACCTTGGGGCAGATGAGCTGCAACCCCTCGATCGGCGGCATCGGCAAGGGCCACCTCGTGAAGGAAGTCGACGCCCTCGGCGGCGCCATGGCCATCGCGACGGACGAGGGCGGGATCCAGTTCCGTGTCCTGAATTCGAGCAAGGGGCCGGCCGTGCGAGCGACCCGGGCGCAGGCCGACCGGGTCCTGTACAAGGCCGCAATCCGTCGCCGCCTCGAGAATCAGCCCAATCTGTCGCTGTTTCAGCAGGCGGTCGACGATCTGATGATCGAAGGCGATCGTGTGGTGGGTGCGATCACGCAGGTGGGCATCGCCTTCCGGGCGCGGGCGGTGGTGCTCACGGCCGGCACTTTCCTGGACGGCCGCATTCATGTGGGATTGGACAACTRCCAGGCTGGGCGCGCCGGCGACCCGCCCGCGATCAGCCTGTCGGCGCGGCTCAAGGAACTCAAGCTGCCGCAAGGCCG
>NZ_JBFUCI010000118.1:0-15287 GCF_056405335.1 Variovorax sp. P1_H12_2 | reverse complement strand
CATCGATATAGGCGCCATCGCTCTGCAGGCGCGACAGATCGACCCGCCAGCCCACGCCAGCCATGAGCCATTTGAAGTCGACCAGATTGAGGAAGGCGTCGTACTCTTCCGAGCCTTTGGCATGTGTCGCATTCATGTATTCCGCCGCCTACAGATCCTTATCCTGCTGAAGATCAGGCATCCCCAAGGGTGCGTCCGGCGTTGCCGTGGGTAGGGACCTGAACGCCGTCTACAAGGACACCTACACTGCCCTGAAGCCCAAGTACGTTCACTGGGTCATCTTCGACGACTGCTTAACCGTTCGTTATGACCGGATGACATCCGCGCATCTGGACAGCCGGCCGCGACGGTCAAATGTGGAAAGCGCTCGACGGCTGAAGCAGAGCGACATCTCTATGAGCGCTACCGAATTCCACAAGACCCTCTTTGCTTCCGTGACTAACGGCAGTCGTAACTGGCAGCGGCCTTGACCGATCCAGGTCCCGCATATGTCGCCTTCTGCGGGTACAGGCACAGCGGCATGGCGATGCTGCCGTCCGCCGAGCTCACGTCGATACGTGCAGGTGCAACGCCTTGCTCCACCCATTTGCGCAAGGCCACGAAGAGTTCGTCGCGGCCGTTGACGTACTGCGGCAGCGGCACCTTGGCGCCATCGAGGTTCGCGTTGGTTGACGGGTTTATCGAAGCGCTCGTCGAGAATGTGCTGTCGTGTGCGAGGCCGGGAATCAGGAACAGTCGATCGAAGGTCTGCACAGCCGCCGTTCCGCCCATCGTTGCTGCAACGCGATAGAAGTAGTTGAGCGAGCCCTGAGGCATGATCTTGTCGTCGGCCAGGCCGTGATAGGTCAGGAGCTTTCCGCCTGCATCCCGCCACGCGCCGAGGTCTGGATTGTCCGTGTTGATCTGGCTGAACGCGCTCTGCAAAGCGACACCTCGTGCTGATGCGGCCGCCAACATTGCATAGTCGAGCGACTTCCACTTGCTGGTTCCGTTGCCGGTCGCATTCGTGAACGTGTTGCCGGCGTAGGCCGGATCCTGGAGCTCCAGCGCAACCTGGTCGGTTGCGATCGCGAACGGGGTCGCGCCGGCCAACGACAGGGCTAGGTTGGTCCCCCGCGTCAGTCCCCACCAGAGCTGGTCGGAGCTGCTTTGCGTGAGGCCAGCGCCGTTGTCGACCGCGGGGTCGGGAAAGGTGCCTGTGACGGTCTGTCCGTACCAGATCTGGTTGATTACGCGCGCTTCGGCGAGGCTGACGCACGACGCACTGGCGCTTGCGCCCGTCACACCGTTACCGGCCACGCCCGCGCACAGCACATTCGCATCCTTCGTAGGGTCGTAACGGCATTGGAGCGGATCAGCCAGGAAGCCCAGCCCCAGAGTGTCGCACGCCGTGACGGCCGCGCCGCTGACGAGGGCGATCTTTGACGCGGCCATCGGCGTGCCCAATTCGCGCTGCATCGCCACCTGCGGGTAGAGTTCGGCCGTGATGAACTTTGTCCAATTGAAGGCCGGCGCGCCGGCCAGGATGCCGCTGAAGTCGTTCGGATATTTCTGGGCCAGCTTGAAGCCCTGGCGTCCGCCCGTCGAGAAGCCGTCCCAGTAGGCATAGGTTTGCGCTTCGCCATAGTAAGCCTTGGCGAGCGCCTTGGTCTTCACTGACATCTCGTGCAGGCTGCGCTCGGCGAAGTCCTGCCAAAGCACCGTATTAATGGTGCCGTCGGGATTCATCGCAAAAGAGCCGTTGTTGAGCAGCGCATGGCCGTGATCGGACGCCGCGACGACGTAACCCTTGCTAACAGCCGGCAAGAACTGGGCGCGCGACCCGATCTGCGTCGGGTCGGCGTGTGTGCCTCCGGCCCAGCCGCCGCTGCCCATCGCGCGAATGACGCGATTCCACGCCGATGGTGCAGGCAGCCACACCTCGATGCCTATGCCTGCCGAAGTCGACGGTGCACCGGCCGGTCCGGGGTTCCCGGGACCGACAAGCAGTTTGACGAAGCACATGTCCACTCCCGCGACTGGTGGCGTCGGAGACGCYGGCGTGCCGGAGAGCGCGATCCGGTCACCGGCCTTGAATGCATGCACCACGAGCACTGACGTGCTGGCGTCTGGCTTGAAATTGGCGGCGATCGAGTCGTCACAGGTGAGCTTCGTTGCGACCGGCGGCGTTGTAGCCACGGGCGCCGGTGTCGTGGGCGAAACGATCGAGGGAAATCCGGCGCCGTTACTGCTGCCGCCGCCACAGGCCGCGAGGGTTCCCGCGACGGTCACCATCGCCAGCAGCCTCCATGCCCTGTTCACGAGTAGCGCAACGCGGTTCAGGCCCCATCGGGCCGATGCTTCGTATTTCACTTGTCTCCTTTGTTTTGAATTACCGGGGGTCCGCGGAGTGTTCGGGATCCGCAGACAGGTGACAAATCGGAAATTAAAGCGAGCTATTCGAATTGCCTATAGCTAGTGATCGGAATGGCGGCCAAGAAGCGAAGCATGCGCAAGGTGGAGTCGCGCGAATCGCCGTGCCGCGCGAGCACGCCGAGTCCGGGCATAGGTGGCAGACCAGGCAGCGGCAACTCCGCGATCGCACCAGCGTCCAGCAGGTCGCGCACGAAACTCCAGGGCACGAAACCCAGCAACCCTTCCTCGTCGAGCAGCCGGCGAATGAGCGTGTGGCTGCGCGTGATGACCGGATGGGTGCTCACGTTCGCCGGCGCTTGCTCGCATAGGCCGTCGAACACCTGCCGCGCGATCGAGCCCGCGGGCGACAGCAACCACCGTTCACGCCAAGCGGACCTCCATGTGACGCGGCGCATCGCCGCCAGACGGTGGCTTGCCGCGCAGATCACGGCCAGCCGGTCGTCCTGCACGGGCGTGAAAGACCAGCCATCAGGAAGCACGGCGGGCCGCCGACAGACCACAATGTCGACCTCTCGCCGCGTCACGGCCAGCAGGAGATCGTCGCCTTCGGCCTCGCGGATTTGGATCCTGATCGCCGGAGATGCGCGGCAGAACGCCGGCAGCGCCTTCAACAGGATCCCGTTCATCGCAGAGGCCGACGCCACGACCCGGACGACGCTCGCACCTTTGTCCTGGCGCGCGAAGACGATCTCCGCGCTTTCCGCGGCGACCTGCATCAACTGGCGCGCGACCGGAAGTATGTCAAGGCAGGCCGGGGTCGGGCGCACACCGCGCGCATGCCGTTCGAACAGCCTTGTCTGCAGTAGGCTTTCGAGGCTTGCGAGGGTTTGCGTTACGCTTGGTTGTGCCAGCCCGATCTGTTCAGCGGCGCGCTGGATGCTGCCCAGCTCCGCCACCTTGAGCAGAATTTGGATGTGGCGGAATTTGCCGCGCGCCAGTATTCGATTGAGAAGAACCGAGGCTGTTTCTCGCATGGAATTGATCGGAAATCAGAAGGTGTGTGCAACGGCCCCGATCGTAGGCGAACTGCCTGTTGGTTGGTACGGCGAGCCGCGGCGCCGCGCGGCATTCCTCGCATTGCTGGGCCTTGCCGCGGCGGGCGTGGTGCGGGCGTCCAGCGCCTGGGCGGGCGACACAGGCATCGTGCGCCTCGTCGTCGCCGCGCCACCCGGCGGTTCCTCGGATCTGCTCGCGCGCCGGCTGGCCCGGGGCATGCAGCCGGCCCTCGGGCGGCCAGTGATTGTCGAGAACCGGCCGGGCGCAGGCGGCGCCATTGCCGCCGCATTCGTCGCGCGCGCGGCACCCGACGGGAACACTGTGCTTCTGTCGTCGTCCGGCGACGCCGTCCAGCAAGCGCTGCACCCGGAACGTGCTATCGACATCCGCACTGACTTCGTCCATGTCACGCAAGTCGCGGCCACCACGAACGTGCTTGTCGCGCATCCCTCGCTGCAGGCACGAAGCCTGGCCGCGCTCGTCGACGAAGCGCACGCGCATCCGGGCCGGCTGGCATACGCGAGTGCGGGTAAAGGATCATCGGGGCATCTCGCCATGGAAATGCTCAAGCAGCGTGCGAAAATCGACATGGTCCACGTGCCCTACCAAGGAGGGGCGCCCGCCTTCAACGAGTTGTTGAGCGGCCGCTTGCCCCTGATGTTCACCAATCCCGACCAGGCACTGCCATGGATACGGCGGCAACGCGTGTGTGCGCTCGCCGTGAGCAGTCTCCAGCGCATTGCGGTGCTGGATGCCGTTCCCACCGTCATCGAGTGCGGATTCCCTGGCTTCGAGGCTACTGCATGGGCCGGGCTGTCCGTGCCACGGGGGACGCCCCCATCGCGGGTCGGCACATTGTACGATGCAGCGTGCATAGCCATGAACGGTGCCATGCGCGCGGAGGAAGCTAGCATCGGCATTGAGATCGTGAGTTCATCTCCCGAGCGCTATGACGCATTCATCCGAAGCGAAGTTGGCAAGTGGGCCGAACTAATTCAGATGACCGGCCTCGATCTGAATTGAGGTCAGTGGTCCAACACATGCCCGGAAACTGGCGCTGAGCGATGCACGACGACGACGGGAGAGGCGCAGTAAGCCACAGCGGGGTTCAGAGAATCGACGTTTATGGGGATTTGCGCGGCCGCGGAGTGTGGGGCGTGACGGATGCGCGCATGTGCGGCCTGGCTGGACCGATCCCTCGCGGTGCCACGCCCGACTGCGGCGCCGTGCGACAGAGGCTGCATCGAGCGGATGGCTGCTGCAGGCACGCGCCGACGCGGCCGCTAAGCACATATTGCTGATCGGCACCGAGCGCAGTTTGGCTGTACAGCCGGTCATGACGGTGGCGGTGCGGGGATCGCTGGAACGCGAGCCCAACTCTGCACGAAGACCCTGGCAGGGCCGCGGTGCCGACAGATGAAAGTGGAGCCAGCGGCGTGAGAGTCGCGGTGATGGCTTCGACACGGCCAGCCGCAAAGTCGTCAACGTGCTCGGCATCACGCCCGACGCGGCCGCCAAGGCGAAGCTCTATCTGCTGGCCTTTTTGAACAGCTGACGGCCCGGCTTCACTGGACTCCTCGTCGCTACTGCGACAGAACGCAAGATTGCCATTGGCCGCCCGGCTCTTGATCAGATATGTGCGGCCTGGCCGGCACAGCCAAACGCCTCGAAGCGGTCCACGCAGAGATCACGTGCGGCCAATGTCGCATCCTTGAGGAACCTGCGGGGATCGAATTCCCGCGGGTTCCTGGTCATCGCGCGACGCAGCGCGCCTGTCATCGCCAAGCGGATGTCGGTGTCGATGTTGATCTTGCGCACGCCATGACGGATCCCTTCGCAGATCTCGGCCACCGGTACACCGTAGGTTTCCTTGATCTCGCCGCCATGCTCGCGGATGATCTGAAGCCACTCTTGTGGCACCGACGACGAGCCATGCATGACGAGATGGGTGTCGGGAATGCGCGCGTGGATGGCCTTGATGCGATCGATCGCGAGGATATCGCCGGTGGGCTGGCGGCTGAACTTGTACGCGCCATGCGACGTACCGATGGCAATCGCCAACGCATCGACGCCGGTACGCGCCACGAAATCCGCCGCTTCATCGGGGTCGGTCAGCAACTGGTCGTGCGACAGCACGCCGACCGCCCCCACGCCATCTTCCTCACCGGCCAGGCCCGATTCGAGCGATCCAAGACAACCGAGCTCGCCTTCGACCGACACGCCCACCGCGTGTGCCATCTCGACCACGCGACGGGTGACGTCGACGTTGTATTCATAGCTGGCCGGCGTCTTCGCATCTTCCTGAAGCGAACCGTCCATCATGACGCTGGTGAAGCCGGAGCGGATCGAGCGGATGCAGACGGCCGGACTCGAGCCGTGGTCCTGGTGCATGACGATCGGGATGCCCGGGTACATCTCGGCCGCAGCCTCGACCATCTTGCGCAGGAACGGCTCACCCGCGTATTTGCGCGCGCCGGCCGAGGCCTGCAGGATGACCGGGCTGTCGGTCTTCTCGGCGGCCTGCATGATGGCCTGGATCTGCTCCAGGTTGTTGACGTTGAAGGCAGGCACGCCGTAGCCGCACTGGGCGGCGTGGTCCAGCAGCTTGCGCAAGGAAATCATGGCCATAGGGTCTCCGGTGGATCAAAAAAGGGAATGCGATTCACGCGCACGCTCCTGGAGCGCGCGCACGGCCGGCAAGGTCTTGCCTTCCAGGAACTCGAGAAAGGCGCCGCCGGCTGTGGACACGTAGCCCATCCGGTCGGCGACGTCGAAAGCGTTGATGGCGGCCACGGTGTCGCCGCCGCCTGCGATCGAGAAGGCGGCGGAACCAGCGATGGCCTGCGCCAGCGCGCGGGTTCCACCGGCGAACGCGTCGATCTCGAACACGCCCAGCGGGCCATTCCACAAAACGGTCTTGCAGGCGGCCAGTTCCCCTAGCAGCAGGCGCACCGATTCCGGCCCGTAGTCGAAGACCATCTCGTCCGGTGCAATGGCGTCGACGCCGCAGATGCGGGTGGCCGCGGCCGCCGAAAGTTCCCTGGCCGTGATCACGTCGACCGGCACGAACAGCCGTGCGCCACGGGCCGCCAGCGTGGCCACGACTTCGCGCGCCGCGGCCACCATGCCGGGCTCGCAGAGCGACCGTCCCACGGCCTTGCCGTCCGCCAGAAGAAAGGTGTTGGCCATGCCGCCGCCCACCGCCAGGACATCGACCCGCGCGGCCAGCGCATTCAGGATCGACAATTTGGTCGACACCTTTGCGCCGCCGACGATGGCGGCCATTGGCCGCGCCGGGTCGGCCAGCGCGCGGCCCAGGGCTTCGAGTTCGGAAGCCATCAGCGGACCGGCACAGGCCTCGGGGGCCAGTCGAGCCAGCGCCTCGGTCGTGGCTTCGGCGCGGTGCGCGGTGCCGAAGGCATCATTGACATAGACGTCGCACAGCTTCGCCATGCGCGCAGCCAGTGCCAGCGCGTTGGCCTTCTCGCCCAGGTTGGCGCGACAATTCTCGAGCAAGACGACGCGGCCTTCGGTCACCTCGAAGCCGCCGTCGAGCCAATCGCACACCAGCGGCACTGGCATGCCGAGCAACTCGCCCAGGCGTCGGGCCACCGGTGCCAGCGATTCGCCGGCAGCCAGCGCGCCTTCGTGCGGCCGCCCCAGATGCGAGGCAACCATCACGCGTGCGCCCTCGCCCAGCGCGTGGCGGATGCAGCCGAGACTGGCACGGATGCGGGTGTCGTCCGTGATGCGCCCCGCGGTGTCCAGAGGCACGTTCAGGTCGCAGCGGATGAACACGCGGCGCCCTCGCAGGGCGACAGACGCCAGAGTCTTGAGCTTCATGGTGGCGGTTTTTCTCAGGCCTGCGCCATCGCACACGCGGTGTCAAGCATGCGGTTGGAGAAGCCCCATTCGTTGTCGTACCAGGCGCAAACCTTCACGAGCCGACCCGATACCTTGGTGCAGGTCGCGTCGAAGATGCTCGACCTCGAATCGTGGTTGAAGTCCACCGACACCAGCGGCTCGTCGCTATAACCGAGCACGCCCGCGAGCGGACCGGCTGCGGCAGCTTCGCGCATCAGCCCATTGATCTCGTCCACGGTGGTCGCCCGGCCGGCGCTGAAGCTCAGGTCGACCATCGACACGTTGAGGGTCGGCACGCGCACCGCGAAGCCGTCGAGGCGCCCCGCGAGCGCCGGCAGCACCAGGCCGACCGCCGCAGCCGCACCGGTGCGTGTCGGGATCATCGACTGCGTGGCCGAGCGCGCGCGGCGCAGGTCCTCGTGGTAGAGATCGGTCAAGACCTGGTCGTTCGTGTAGCTGTGGATCGTGGTCATGAGGCCGTTCTCGATACCGACCGTGCCGTGCAACACCTGCGCGACCGGCGCCAGGCAATTGGTGGTGCACGAAGCGTTCGAAACCACCGTGTGTGCCGGCCGCAGCGTGCCGTGATTGACCCCGTAGACGATCGTTGCATCCACATCGGCGCCGCCGGGCGCGCTGATCAGCACCTTGCCGGCGCCAGCGGCGAGATGGGCACTGGCCCGCGCCTTGGTGGTGAAAAGCCCGGTGCACTCCATGACCAGATCAATTCCGAGCGACTTCCAGGGCAGCTCCGCCGGATTTCGCGCCGATCTCACCTGGATGCGCTGCTCACCCACCACGAGGCAGTCGCCCTCGTGGCGCACCGGCACCGCGAAGCGGCCATGCGTGGTGTCATGGCGGGTCAGGTGGGCATTGGTCCTCGCATCGCCCAGGTCATTGATGGCGACGATACGGATCGCTTCGCCATTGCCGTGGGACGGCGACTCGAACAATGCACGCAGCACGTTGCGGCCGATGCGGCCGTAGCCATTGATGGCAACTCTCAGGGTCATGATGCTTGATGGGAAAGGGAAGAGAAATCAGCTGAAGGACCGGACGAAGCGGGATCCGCCGCGGGGGCTCGCCGGACCAATGCCCATGCCCGGTCCGCCACCGCGTCCGCGGTGATGCCGAAGAGCTTGAAGAGCGCGGCGGCCGGTGCCGATTCGCCAAAGCGATCGATGCCCACGACATCGCCCTCCTCGCCCACGAGCTTCCACCAGAGCGCCGTGCACCCGGCCTCGATCGCGAGGCGCGGCAGATGGCGCGGAATCACATCCCGCCGGTAGGCCGCTTCCTGGCGCTCGAACACGTCCATGCAGGGCATCGACACGATGCGCGAGGCAATGCCTCGTGCAGCCAGCAGCTCTGCGGCCGCCATCGCGACGCCCAATTCCGAGCCACTGGCCAGCAGCACCACCTGTTCACCCGCAGAGCGCCGCAACACGTAGCCGCCACGGCCGATCGACTCGAGCCGCGGCGTCGCGCTTCCGGCGTGCGGCAGGGCCTGGCGCGTGAGCAGCAGGCAGCTCGGGCCGTCGACGCGGCGCAGCGCTTCGCGCCAGGCAACGACAGTCTCGGTCGCATCGCCCGGGCGCCACACGTCCACGCCGGGAATCAGTCGCAGGCTGGACGCATGCTCGACCGGCTGGTGCGTGGGGCCGTCCTCGCCGAGGCCGATCGAATCGTGGGTGAAGACGTAGATCACCGGCAGCTTCATCAGCGATGACATCCGGATGCCGTTGCGCGCGTAGTCGGAGAACGCCAGGAACGTCCCGCCGAAGGGTCGATAGCCACCGTGCAGCGCCAGGCCGTTCATGACCGCTGACATGGCGAACTCGCGCACGCCGTAGTGCACGTGGTTGCCCGTGCCCTTGCCGAGCAGGGGGCGATGGCCCCGCCAGTCGGTGAGGTTGGACCCGGTCAGGTCGGCCGAACCACCCAGCAGTTCGGGACTGGCCGGGCCAATGAACTGCAGCGCATCCTGGGAAGCCTTGCGGGTGGCGACCGCCGCGCGGGCGCCCTCGGCCGCGGTGCAAGCGGCCGACAGCGCAGCCTCTGTTGAGGGCGCCGGCGCCGCATCGCGCGCCTGCCGGCGCAGAAACTCGGCCGCCAGGTCGGGATGCGCAGCGGCGTAGGCGGTGAACGACCGTTGCCAGGCCGCGTTCAGGCGCGCGCCGCGTGCAACCGCCGACCAGGCTTGCTGCACGGGCTGCGGAATCACGAAAGGCTCGTCGTGCCAGTCCAGCGCCGCCCGCGTCTTCGCGACCTCGTCGGCCCCGAGCGGCGCGCCATGGACATCTGCGGTGCCGGCGCGGTTCGGCGAACCCTGCCCGATGGTCGTCCGGCAGCACACCAGCACCGGCTTGTCGGCGTTCAGCGCCGTTGCCATCGCACGGTCAAGCGCTTCGGTGTCGTGCCCGTCCACGCCGCGCACCACGGTCCAGCCATAGGCTTCGAAGCGCCTCGGGGTGTCGTCGGTGAACCAACCGGCGACGTCGCCGTCGATCGAGATGCCGTTGTCGTCATAGAAGGCCACCAGCTTGCGCAGACCCCAGGTGCCGGCGAGCGAGCAGGCTTCATGGCTGATGCCCTCCATGAGGCATCCGTCGCCCAGGAACACATAGGTGCGATGGTCGACAATGGTGTGSCCCGGACGGTTGAATTCCTGCGCGAGCAGCTTTTCCGCCAGCGCCATGCCGACCGCGTTGGCCAGGCCTTGCCCCAGGGGCCCGGTCGTGGTTTCGACGCCCGGCGTCAAGCCGATCTCCGGGTGCCCCGGGGTGCACGAATGCAGCTGGCGGAATCTCTTGAGCTCGTCCATGGGCAACGCATAGCCGCTCAGGTGCAGCAGCGCATACAGCAGCATGGAGCCGTGGCCGTTCGAGAGCACGAACCGGTCGCGGTCCAGCCAGGCTGGATCCGACGGATCGTGGCGCAAATGATGCCGCCACAGCGTTTCTGCAATGTCGGCCATGCCCATCGGCATGCCCGGGTGGCCGGAATTCGCAGTCTGCACGGCGTCCATCGCCAAAACCCGCAGCGCATTGGCGCAGACTGCCCGCGGCATGGGATCGGTGTATTGCATATTCATGGTGCTCGCTCCCTCAGGCGCCCAGCAGGTTCTTGCGACGCTCGACCAGGCGCATGATCATCGGCGTGAAGATCAGCTGCATCGCGAGCTCCATCTTTCCGCCGGGCACGACCAGGGTGTTGGCGCGCGACATGAACGAGTCGTGAAGCATCGACAACAGGTACGGGAAGTCGAAGCCGCGCGGATTGGCGAAGCGGATCACCACCAGGCTCTCGTCGGCCGTCGGGATCGTGCGCGCCACGAAGGGGTCGGAGGTGTCGACGACCGGCACGCGCTGAAAGTTGATGTGCGTACGCGTGAACTGCGGACAGATGTAGTGCACGTACTCGTGCATTCGGCGCAGGATCACGTCGGTCACCGCCTCGGTCGAATAGCCGCGCGTGCTGCGGTCACGGTGGATCTTCTGGATCCACTCGAGGTTGATCACCGGCACGACGCCGATCAGCAGGTCGGTGAACCGCGCGATGTCCACCGTGTCCGTCGTCACGCCGCCGTGCAGGCCCTCGTAGAACAGGACGTCGCTGGTCGCAAGCGACTGCCACGGCGTGAAGGTGCCCGGCGGCTGCGCAAAGGGCTGCGCCTCTTCCTCGTTGTGCAGGTACTTTCGGCTCATTCCGTTGCCGGTTTCGGAATAGCTCCGGAAGAGTTGCTGCAGATCCTCGAACAGGTTGGCGTCCTCGCCGAAGTGGCTGAAATGGGGCCGCTCCTCGGCTTCGGCCTTGGCCATGGCGACCTTCATCGACTGGCGGTCGTAGCGATGGAAGCTGTCGCCCTCGACGACGGCAGCCTCCACGTTCTCGCGCCTGAAGATGTTCTCGAACGTGCGGGTCACCGAGGTGGTGCCCGCACCGGACGATCCGGTGATGGCGATGATGGGGTGCTTGGCAGACATGGGATTTCTTCGATGCGGTGAGTCGGTGCGGGTTTCAGGCGGTCGCGAACAGGCCGCGGTGGCCGAACAGGGGCGAATCGAAAGCGCGCGGCGGCTCGTCGCGGTGGTAGGCCTCGATGCGCGACACCTCCTGCGCCGAGCCGAACACGAAGCCGATGCGCTGGTGCAGCGCATCCGGCACGACCTCCATGAGCCGCGAGCGGCCGGTGCTGGCGCCGCCGCCGGCCTGCTCGATCAGGAACGAGATCGGGCTGGCTTCGTAGAGCAGGCGCAGGCGCCCTTCGCGCGCCGGCTCGCGGGTGTCGCGCGGGTAGAGAAAGACGCCGCCGCGCATCAGGATGCGATGCGCCTCGGCGACCAGCGATGCGATCCAGCGCATGTTGAAGTCGGCCGCACGTGCGCCGGACTGGCCCGCCATGCATTCGTCCACGTAGCGCTTGACGGCCGGCTCCCAGAACCGGCTGTTCGACGCGTTGATCGCGAACTCCTGGGTGCGCGGCGGTATCTGCAGGTCCGGATGGCTCAGCACCCACTCGCCCAGCAAGGGGTCGAGAGTGAAGGCATGCGTGCCGCGGCCCATCGTCAGGACCAGCATGGTCGACGGCCCGTAGATCGCGTAGCCGGCACAGACCTGCTGCGTTCCCGGCTGCAGGAAGTCCGCGGTCGCGGGGTCGGCACCCGGCGTGACCGCACGCAGCACGGAGAAGATGCTGCCCACCGAGACGTTGACGTCGATGTTCGACGAGCCGTCAAGCGGATCGAACAACAACAGGTACTTGCCACGCGGATGCTCGGGGGGCAGTGGATAGGGCGCTTCCATTTCTTCCGACGCCATGCCAGCCAGGTGACCACCCCACTCGCTCGCTCGCAGAAACATCGTGTTGCTCAACACGTCCAGGGTCTTCTGTTCCTCGCCCTGGACGTTGGCGGTGCCGGCGCTGCCCAGGACGCCGCCGAGCGATCCATACGCGACCTTGCGCGAGATGGACTTGCAGGCCAGGGACACATCGGTCACCAGTGCGTTCAGGTCACCGGTGGCCTCCGGAAACCGGCGACGTTCCTCGATCAGGAACTGGGTGAGAGTAGACTTTCCTCCGGTGGGCATGGGCGTATCTCCAGGTAGTTGATTCAGTGTCCAAGGGCTCGCGGCGGGCCCATGCGGACCAGCAGGTCCGCGGGCCTCTCGAGGCGCCAGACGGGCCCGACCGGTTCGCTGCCGAGCAGGCCATAGCCCCACCCGGCCCAGGCGGCGCGGCATCCGGCGGCGCGCGCGGCCTGGCAATCGGTGGCCGCGTCGCCGACCATCAGCATGTGCCGCGGGTGCGTACCCAGGACCTGGGCGGCCTGCTCGATCAGCAGTGGCGAAGGTTTGCGCAGGGCGGCCGTGTCGGCGCCATGCACGGCGGCGAAATGACCGAGCAACCCGGCTCCCTCCAGCACGGCCCGTGCCAGGTCGGTCGGCTTGTTGGTGACCACCGCCAGCGGCACGTGGTCGCGTCCGAAT
Source organism: Variovorax sp. P1_H12_2 (assembly GCF_056405335.1). NCBI lineage: Bacteria > Pseudomonadati > Pseudomonadota > Betaproteobacteria > Burkholderiales > Comamonadaceae > Variovorax > Variovorax sp. P1_H12_2. The sequence goes on along the minus strand of NZ_JBFUCI010000118.1, from coordinate 2,522 downwards.
TGCTTCAACAGATCTTCGACACCCGCATAGACCGAGCTGTCGGCGAACGGCCGCCGCAGCGTCACCGCGTCGAAGTCGCAGCGCAGGCGATCCGACAGCCGTTCGAGGTCGACATCCTGCAGGTCGATGGCGCTCAGCGCCCGCTCGATCAGCACGTCAGGCCCCTGGCCGATCCAGCCGCGTACGCGCTGCAGGTCGAAGCAAGGCAGATCGGCTTCGCGCAGCGCCGTGTTGAGCGCCAGCGCGATGCCGCCGGCGCTGTCCACCAGCGTGCCGTCCAGGTCGAAGGCGATCGCCTGGAAGCTCATCACGCCGGCCTCGCCAGACGCAACGGTGCGGAGTCGCGGATGGCGGCGATCGCCGCGCGATAGTCCTTGTTCCCGAACACGGCCGACCCGACGACGAGCGTGTCTGCGCCGGCGTCGACCGCACGGCGCGCGTTGCCGGCGTTGATGCCGCCGTCGATTTCGAGCCACACGTCCCGGCCGCTGGCGTCGATCCGGCGGCGCACCGATTCGATCTTCGGCAGCACACTATCGATGAAGGCCTGTCCGCCGAAGCCTGGGTTGACCGACATCAGCAGCACCAGGTCGAGTTCGTCGAGCACGTGGTCGAGCCAGTGCAGCGGAGTCGCCGGGTTGAGCACCAGCCCGGCCTTGATGCCGAGCGACCGAATCAGACGCACCGTTCGGTGCACATGCTCGCTCGCCTCGGGATGGAACGAGACAATGGACGCGCCCGCCTGGGCGAAGAGCGGTATCAGCGCATCGACCGGTCGCGCCATGAGATGCACGTCGATGGGCACGGGAATACCATCCCGCATGCAGTGCGGGCGGATGGCCTCGCACACCATCGGGCCGACACTTAGGTTCGGCACGTAGTGGTTGTCCATCACGTCGAAATGGATCAGGTCGGCACCGGCCTTGATGACGGCCTCGACCTCGTCGCCGAGATGGGCGAAATCGGCCGACAGCAGGCTCGGTGCAATGCGGGGATGGCTGCTCATCGGAAGCTCTCCTGGTGACGGGGGCGCAGCGTGGTGGCGTTGGTGGCAGTGTGGGCAGCGGTCGCGAGGCGAGTGAGTTCGGGCAGGCCGAGCCAGGCTGCGTCGCGCAGAAGATGGCCGGGCTCTCCCTGCAGCGGCGCGTCGACGTCACCGAGATTCGGGAGCACCAGGCCGGCGTCGCCAAAGTCGGCGCCATCGCTCCAGCAGGTTGGCGTCATCAGCGTCCAGATCCCGGCCGCGCGGGCGGACCGCAGTCCGTTGAGGGAGTCTTCGATGGCCACTGCGGACGCCGGCCCGATGCCCAGGTTGCGCAGCGCCAACGCATAGATGTCGGGCGCCGGCTTCTTGGCCTGCACGCGATCACCGCACGCGATCACGCTGAACAGGTCGAAGCCGCGCGCACCGAGGGCGGCGGACAGCAACGCATCGACGTTCGCTGCGCTGGTCGTGCTGGCGATGGCCAGCCGGCAGCCCGCAGTGAGCGCTTCGTCCATGAGCCTTGCCACGCCGGGCCGCAAGGGCACACCGCCGTCCCGGACCATCGCCGTGTAGAACTTCGTCTTATCGGCATGGAGCGCGGGCACCAGGGCGAGCAGCCGCCGCCGCTCGGCGTCGGCGAGGTTGAGCGCATCGATGTGGTGACATAGCCGCTCCTTGCCGCCGGTCACCTCGAGCAGGCACCGATACGCTGCCGGCGACCAGTACCAGCCGAGGCTCTGGCGCTCAAACGCCAGGTTGAAGGCCACGCGGTGCGCTTCCTCGGTGTCGGCCAGCGTGCCGTCCACATCGAAGATCAGGGCGTCGATGCTCATGCCGTTCCCCCTGCTGAAGGCTGTGTCGCGAACACGCGACTCGCGAGCACGTCCTCGGCCTGCAGCGTGCACAGCTGTTCCCGCGTCAACGCCGTGTCCGCCGAGAACAGTCGCGTCGCATGCCGCAACCGGATCCGGTCCAGCGCATTGCGGATCGAACGCGCATTCGCGAAGTGCGGCTGTTCCTTGCGCAGGCTCAGGTAGCGCGCAAAGGCTGGCCCGGCTGCGCTATCGAAGCTGTAGTTCAGCTGCTTGAGCATCAACTGGGCGATCCGCATCAGCTCGGCTTCGGCGTAGTCGGGGAAGTTGATGTGATGCGCGACACGCGACGCCATCCCCGGGTTGCTGCCGAAGAAGGTGTCCATGCGGTCCTTGTAGCCGGCGAGGATCACGACCAGGTCGTCGCGGTTGTTCTCCATCACCTGCAGCAGGATCTCGATCGACTCCTGCCCGTAGTCGCGCTCATTCTCGGGCTTGTAGAGGTAGTAGGCCTCGTCGATGAACAGCACGCCTCCCATCGCCTTCTTCACCACTTCTTTCGTCTTCGGCGCCGTGTGGCCGATGAACTGGCCAACGAGGTCGTCGCGCGTCACCGCCACGAGGTGGCCCTTGCGCACGTAGCCGAGTTGCTTCAGCACCTCGGCCATGCGCATCGCCACTGTCGTCTTTCCGGTGCCCGGGTTGCCGGTGAAGCACATATGAAG
>NZ_JBFUCI010000117.1:0-15292 GCF_056405335.1 Variovorax sp. P1_H12_2 | reverse complement strand
TTCATGGGCTATGCGCTGCTGCTCAAGCGCTATGTCGACGACCCGCGGCAGGCCACGCCCGAGCAGATCTCCAAGGCGTCGTGGGACCTGGTGCCGCCGGTGTTCTCGCTCTACTGGGCGTTCCGCATCATGGTCGGGCTCGGCATGTTCTTCATCCTGCTGACCGCCACCTTCTTCGTGCTCTCGGCCCGCCGCCGGCTGGACGCCCATCCGTGGCTGCTGAAGGTCGCGGTGTTCTCCATCCCGCTGCCCTGGGTCGCAGCCGAGATGGGCTGGATCGTGGCCGAGGTCGGCCGCCAGCCCTGGGTGATCGAGGGCGTGTTGCCGACGGCGGTGGCGGTGTCGAACATCGGCGCGCCGACGCTGCTGATCACGATCCTCGGCTTCGTGGCGATCTACACCACGCTGTTCCTGATCGAGATGAAGCTGATGCTCAAGGCGATCCGCAAGGGGCCGCAGGAGCATCCCATGCCGCCGCCCTCCGCCTACCGTGCCGAAGCGGGCAAGCTGCCGCGCGGCTCGCTGGCCGCCGGCGACTGAACCTGGAGCAACGAACATGATCCTGCACACTCTTCTTTCCTACGAAGTCCTGCGCCTCATCTGGTGGCTGTTGCTCGGCGTGCTGCTGATCGGCTTCGCGGTCACCGACGGCTTCGACCTCGGCGTCGGCATGCTGCTGCCCTTCGCGGGCCGCGAAGAGCTCGAGCGGCGCGTCATCATCAACAGCATCGGGCCGGTCTGGGAGGGCAACCAGGTCTGGCTGATCCTCGGCGGCGGGGCGATCTTCGCGGCCTGGCCCCAGCTCTACGCGGTGTCCTTCTCGGGCTTCTACCTGGCGATGTTCGCGATCCTGGTCGCGCTGATCATGCGGCCGGTGGCCTTCAAGTTCCGCAGCAAGCGCGACGACCCGCGCTGGCGCGCGCGCTGGGACCTGGCGCTCTTCATCGGCGGCTTCGTGCCGGCGCTGATCTTCGGCGTCGCGATGGGCAACGTGCTGCGCGGCGTGCCGTTCCGCTTCGACAGCGACATGCACATCTTCTACGACGGCTCCTTCTTCGGCCTGCTCAATCCGTTCGCGCTGGTGTGCGGGCTGGTCTCGGTCGCGATGCTCGTGATGCACGGCGGCGCCTGGCTGGTGCTCAAGACCGAGGGCGCCGTGGCCGAGCGTGCGCGGCGCTACGGCAGCGTGGCGGCGGTCGCGACCGTGGTCCTGTTTGCACTGGCCGGGGTGCTGTTGTGGTACTTCGTTGATGGTTTCCGCGTCACCAGCGCGCTGCCTGCGGACGGGCCATCGAACCCGATGCTCAAGACGGTCGAGGTCCATTCGAGCGCCTGGTTCACCAACTACGCCGCGCGTCCCTGGCTCTATGCCGTGCCGGCGCTGGGTCTCGGCGGTGCCCTGCTGGCGCTGGCCGGCCTGCAGCTGCGGCGCGAGCTGCTGGCGCTGCTGGCGAGCGCACTGTCGATCGCCTGCATCATCCTGAGCGTGGGCGTCTCGATGTTCCCGTTCATCCTGCCGTCGTCGATCGATCCGCGCGCCAGCCTCACGGTGTTCGATTCGTCCTCGAGCCACCTGACGCTGTTCATCATGCTGGTGGTGACCGGCATCTTCATTCCGATCATCGTGGCCTACACGAGCTGGGTCTACGCCGTGCTGCGCGGCAAGGTGGACGCCGAGGCGATCCGCGAAGACCGCGGCCACGCCTACTGATCAACGAAACAAGGGAATCCGACCATGTGGTACTTCGCCTGGATCCTGGGACTGCCGCTCGCCGCGACCTTCGCGGTGCTGAATGCGATGTGGTACGAGCTGATGGACGACGAGGCCATCCGGCACGACAAGCTGGATAGGCCTTAGCTCGCCCCCAGGTTGCCCGGCACTTCGTGTCCGGGCGCCCACCCCCTGCCGGGGGCAACACCGGCGGACTGGCGAAGCCAGATCCGCGGTGTTCCACCAACGGGCCTGGCTGCGCCGGCCGGGCTATTCCTTAGGGGCTGGGCGGGGCTTGGCGGCGCCGGTGAGGCGGTCCTTGAGGCCGAGCACCTTGGTCACGGTGGCGCCCATGCCCATCAGTTGCATGGCGGTCTCGGGCGCCAGGCGCTGCACGTCGTCGAACCAGGTCATGAGCCGGTCGATCAGGTCGTGCATCTCGCGCATGCGCTGCTGGGCGTGGCGCTCGGCCTCGCTCTGCGGTTCCTCGAGCAGTGCCATGCGCAGCATCGACAGCGTCGGCTCGACCTCGCGCCGGCGCCGCTCCTCGGCCAGCACCCGGAAGATCTCCCAGACGTCGGCCGGCGCCTCGAAATACTCGCGCCGGTCGCCCGGATGATGGCGCAGCCGCACCAGCCGCCAGGACTGCAGCTCCTTCAGGCCGGTGCTCACGTTGGAGCGCGAGAACTCCAGCAGCTCGGCGATCTCGTCGGCGTTGAGCGCGCGCTCGGAAAGAAAGATCAGCGCATAGATCTGGCCGACCGTGCGATTGATCCCCCATTTGCTGCCCATCTCGCCGAAGTGGGCGACAAACTGGCGGTTCAGGGGCGGCAGGGAAGCAGTGGGCATCGATCGATTTTCGACCGAATTTGCTGAAGCTTCAAGAAAGACTGAAAACATGGCTCGCCCCTCACACAGCGTAGGGGTCGAGTGGCCGGCGTAGCCAGGCCCGTTGTTGAAACACCGCGGAACCGGCTTCGCCGGGCCGCTGGTGTTGCCCCCGGCAGGGGGTGGGCGGGCTACACGAAGTGAGCCCAACCTGGGGGGGAGCAACCGCGCCACCGCGGAACCGGCTTTGCCGGGCCGCTGGTGTTGCCCCCGGTAGGGGGTGGGCGGGCTACACGCAGTGAGCCCGACCTGGGGGCGAGCCTATCCCCACGGCGTGGGCATAGGTACTTCGCAGGCCGGCTCGACGTCGACGCTCTTGAAATCGGCCGGCGACACGATCTCCAGGTATTCCATGTCGGGCGAATAGTCGAACAGGTAGTGCCGGATGCCCGGGCGCTGGTGCACCACGTCGCCGGCTTCCACCAGCGTCTCCTTGTCCTCGTACATGAAGCGGGCCCATCCCTTCACCATGATCACGATCTGGAAGTCCGCCTCGTGCCGGTGCCAGCCGGTGCCCGTTTCCGGTGCCATGTTGGCCTTGACCAGGTGCGCGATCACCTTGCCGTTCGTGGCCTCGGCGATGCCGAGGTCGCGGTACAGGAAGAAGTCGCGCAAGCCGCCCGAGACGTACTCGGTGTCGCCAGGCTTCACGTGGGAAAACGTCGTGTCGGTACGGTCCAGCATGGGCGCTCCTTCGAAGGGTGATATTGCGCCGCAACATGCATAAACCGTTCCCGCGCGTGGCTTGACAAGGCCGTGCCGCGACTTGAAACTCAACCATATGGTTCACTCTGATGCCGACTCCCTCGATGCCGTGTTTGCCGCGCTTTCGGATGCGACGCGCCGCTCGGTGCTCGAGCGGCTCGGCGAGGGTCGGGAGCTCACGGTGAGCGAGTTGGCGCAGCCGCATGGCATGTCGCTGACCGGCTTCATGAAGCATCTGCGGGTGCTCGAAAACGCCGGCCTGGTGTCGCGCACGAAGGAGGGCCGCATCGTGCGTTGCGCGCTCTCGCCCGAGCCCATGCAGGAGGCCGCCGTGTGGTTGTCCCGTTACGAGAAATTCTGGGCCGGTCGCCTCGACGCGCTGGCGCGCTTCCTTTACCACCAGGAGGAGACCGAATGGAAAGCCCGGCCACCCGTGACCACGAACGCCCCTCGCTCACCCTCCGAAGGCGCTTCGACGCCGCCCCCGCCAAAGTCTGGCGGGCGTGGACCGAGCCGCAAGCGCTGAAGCAGTGGTTCGGCCCGGCCGAGATCGCCTCGGTGCCGGTGGCCGAGATCGACCTGCACCCGGGCGGGCGTTTCCGCGTCGTCATGCGGGCCGGCAGGATGCTGATGGCGCCGGCCGCGTCGACACCGGCGCAGGGGGAGGCGAGATTGTTGGGATAATCCCCGCATGAGCGGCAACACCTTCGGCACCCTTTTCGCGGTCACCAACTTCGGCGAATCCCACGGCCCCGCAATCGGCTGCGTCATCGACGGTTGCCCGCCCGGCATGGCGCTCAGCGAGGCCGACATCCAGGGCGATCTCGACCGGCGCCGCCCGGGCACCAGCCGCCACGTGACGCAGCGCAACGAACCCGACGTGGTCCAGATCCTCAGCGGCGTGTACGAAGGCAAGACCACCGGCACCCCGATCGCGCTGCTGATCCAGAACACCGACCAGCGCAGCAAGGACTACGGCCAGATCGCGCAGCAGTTCCGTCCCGGCCACGCCGACTTCACCTACTGGAAGAAATACGGCATCCGCGACCCGCGCGGCGGCGGCCGCTCCTCGGCCCGCCTCACCGCACCGATGGTCGCGGCCGGTGCGGTGGCCAAGAAGTGGCTGTTCGAGAAGTACGGCACCCGGTTCCGCGGCTGCATGGCGCAGATCGGCGACATCGTGATTCCCTTCGAGAGCTGGGAGCATGTGCCGAGCAATCCCTTCTTCGCGCCGGTGGCCGATGTGTCGCAGATCGAGGCCTACATGGACGCGCTGCGCAAGGCCGGCGACTCCTGCGGCGCCCGCATCCGCGTCACGGCCTCGAGGGTGCCGGTGGGCCTCGGCGAGCCGCTGTTCGACAAGATGGACGCCGACATCGCCTGGGCCATGATGGGCATCAACGCGGTCAAGGGCGTCGAGATCGGCGCCGGCTTCGCCAGCGTCACGCAGCGCGGCACCACGCACGGCGACTCGATCACGCCCGAGGGCTTCGAGAGCAACAACGCGGGCGGCGTGCTGGGCGGCATCAGTACCGGGCAGGACCTCGAGGTCAGCATCGCGATCAAGCCGACCAGCTCGATCATCAGCCCGCGTCAATCCATCGACGTCAACAACCAGCCGGTCGAGGTCGTCACCAAGGGCCGGCACGACCCCTGCGTCGGCATCCGGGCCACGCCGATCGCCGAGGCGATGCTGGCGCTGGTCGTGATGGAGCACGCGCTGCGCCACCGTGCGCAGTGCGGCGACGTGAATGCGCCCGAGGGCCTGCCGTCCAGCGGCCAGGATCATCCGTCGCCACAGGCGTCCTTCCTCTAGTGTCCGCGCCGCCCGCCGCGGGGGGGCGCGGCCACCTGCTGGCCTTCGCGGCGCTGTCGGCGAGCTACTTCGCCCACATCGGCTTCTTCAACCCGTACCTGCCGCTGTGGCTCAAGGAACTCGGGCTGCCGATCTTCGTCATCAGCCTGCTGACGTCCGTGCAGTCGGTCACGCGCGTCTTCGCGCCCTATGCATGGGGCGCGCTGAGCGACCACACCGGCCAGCGCGTGAAGCTGCTGCGCTTCAGCGCCGCGGTGGCGCTGGTCTCCTCGTTCGGCCTGTGGTGGAACGGCGGACCCTGGTGGCTGATGCTGGTGCTGCTCGTGATGTTCACGCACACCAGTTCGATGATGTCGCTGACCGAGGCGGCCATGGCGCATCTGGTGGCCGGCGACTGGGGCCGCTACGGCCGCATCCGGCTGTGGGGTTCGGCGGGCTTCCTGGTCACCGTGTTCTTCGCCGGCGAATGGTTCGAGCGCTTCGGCATGCGGCACTTTCCGGCCTGGGCCGGCGGCACGCTGGCGATCGTGCTGATCGCGACGCTGCGGCTGCCCGACGTGCGCGAGCCGGTCTCGCACCACGCGCAGCCGAAGGAGCCGGTCGGCCCGGTGCTGCGCAATCCCGCGGTGCGCTGGTTCTTCGTCTCGCTGTTCTTCCAGGTGATGGCGCATTTCGCGGTCTACGGCTTCCTCTCGCTGTACCTCGACTCGCTGGGCTACGGCAAGGGCACGATCGGTCTCTTGTGGGCGCTGTCGGTGGTGGCCGAGATCGTCTGGTTCTTCCTGCAGGGGCGGCTGCTCGGGCTGCTGTCGATGCCGCGCTGGCTCCACTTGTGCGGCATCGCGGCGGTGCTGCGCATGGGCATCACGGCCGGCTGCGGCCAGTGGGTCTGGGCCCTGGTCGTCGCGCAGGCGCTGCACGCGCTGTCGTTCGCGGCCCATCACACCGCCTGCATCGCGATGGTGTCGCGCCATTTCCCGGGGCGGCTGCGCGGGCGCGGGCAGGCGCTCTTCACCGTCACCGGCTATGGCCTCGGCGGTGTGATCGGCGTGCTCGCCGGCGGCGCGATCGCGCAGCACTTCGGCTATGTTGCGATGTTCGGCGTGGCGACCGTGGTGGCGGCGATCGCGAGCGCCTGCGCGTGGCAGGCGCAGCGGCTGGAGGCCCCAGCTTGACATCGGAGGCGCTGCAGCCAAAGTAAGGATTCCTTACTTGAGGAATTTTCCATGCTCGCCCCGAGGACTCGGGCCCTGCGCGTCGAGCAGCGCCGCAGGCGCGTCGGGGGTGTTCAAATGATCGGCCGCAGCGAGTCCGCCACCTCGCGCAGTACCGGCAGCAGCTTGCCGACCATCTGATCGTCAGGGTACATCTGCCGCTGCACGGTCACGCTCAGCGCGTACTGGCACTGGCCCTTGCGGTCCTTCAGCGGCAGGGCGAGGCCGCAGAGCCCGAAGTTGAGGTACTGGTCGGCATGCCAGTAGCCGAGCCGGCGGGCCGTCAGCACTTTCTCGCGGAAGGCGACCGGATCGACCACCGTGAAGCCGGTGAAGCTCGCGAAGTCGTGCGCCGCGAGCCAGGCGTCCAGCCGGGCATCGTCGTAGGTCGACAGGATCGCCAGACCCTGCGACACCACGTGCGCCGGCACCCGCGCGCCCGGGTGGAAGCCGATCGACACCACCCGCGGCGAGTTGCTGCGCGACAGGTACACCACCTCGTGCCCGTCCAGCGTGCCGACGTTCAAGGTCTCGCCGCACTGCATCGAGGCCCGCTGGATGAAGGGCTGGGCGATGCGCGGCACCCGCGCGCCCTCCATGAAGGCCTGGCCGAGCCGCAGCACGCGCGGCAGCAGCCAGTAGTACTTGCCGTCGGTGGCGGCGTAGCCGTAGTGCACCAGGCTCAGCAGGTAGCGGCGCGCCGCGGTGCGGGTCAGTGCAGCGCGCTCGCCGGCTTCGGTGGCCGTCAGGCGAGGGCGGTCGTCCGTGAAGGCCTCGATCACGCGCAGGCCCTTTCCGAGGCCTTCGATGAGGAGCTTGCGGTCGATCGGAACAGGGGCGGTGTCAGGCGGCATTGGCTGGGGAAAACCCGGTTTTCGTGCGAAGAATGATCGGATGCGATCAATGATCGCTCGCGACGTGCGTCTGCGGCGTTGTGGAGAACCCTGAGGCGGCTCACAGTTGCGGCCTGCACCTCACCACTGCTGAACCTTACCCACAGGAGACACAAATGAGCAATCCCAAGGACCACGAGCCGCAAGGCAGGCACCAGTCGAGAAAGGCCGCGGCCAGCGGCTGGATCGGCTCGGCGCTGGAGTACTACGACTTCTTCATCTACGCGACGGCAGCGTCGCTGATCTTCCCGCAGATCTTCTTCCCCGCCGGCAATCCGCGGATGGCGATCATCGCCTCGCTGGCGACCTATGGCGTGGGCTACGTGGCGCGGCCGATCGGCGCCTTCGTGCTCGGCCATTGGGGCGACACGCGCGGCCGCAAGAACGTGCTGCTGATGTGCATGTTCCTGATGGGCTTCTCGACCATCGCGGTCGGGCTGCTGCCGACCTACAGCCAGGTCGGCCTGCTGGCGCCGGCGCTGCTGGTGGTGCTGCGCCTGATCCAGGGCTTCGCGGTCGCTGGCGAGATCGCCGGCGCCAGCTCGATGATCCTCGAGCACGCGCCCTTCGGCCGCCGCGGCTTCTTTGCCAGCTTCAGCCTGCAGGGCGTGCAGGCCGGCCAGATCATGGCCGCCGCCGTGTTCCTTCCGCTCGCGCACTTCATGCCCGAAGACGCCTTCCTGTCGTGGGGCTGGCGCATCCCGTTCCTGCTGAGCTTCATCGTGATCGTGGCCGGCTACATCATCCGCCGCGAGGTCGACGAGACGCCCGCCTTCGCCGAGGTCGACCAGCAGCAGGCGCTGCCGAAGGCGCCGATCATCCAGGCCTTCACCAACAGCTGGCGCGACATGCTGCGCGTGGTCTGCGCGGCGCTGATGAACGTGATCCCGGTGGTGGCCACGGTGTTCGGTGCCGCCTACGCGGTGCAGCCGGCCTACGGCATCGGCTTCCAGAAGGACGTCTACCTGTGGATTCCGGTGCTCGGCAACATCCTGGCCGTGGTCGTGATTCCCTTCGTCGGCAACCTGTCGGACAAGGTCGGGCGCAAGCCGCCGATCGTGATCGGTGCGCTCGGCGCCGGCTTGTTGTCCTTCGGCTACCTCTACGCGATCAGCATCCACAACGTGCCGCTCGCGATCGGCATGTCGCTGCTGATGTGGGGCGTGGTCTACCAGGGCTACAACGCGGTCTTCCCGAGCTTCTACCCGGAGCTGTTCCCGACCCGCACGCGCTGCTCGGCCATGGCCATCTCGCAAAACGTCGGCACCACCATCACGGCGCTGCTGCCGGCGCTGTTCGTCGCCGTGGCGCCTCCCGGCTCGGCCAACATCCCGCTGACCATCGGCGCGCTGACCTTCGGCATCACGGTCATTTCGGCGCTGGCGGTGCTGAGCGCGCGGGAGACCTACCGGATCCACATGAACGACCTGGGCAATCCCGATGCCGTGCCGGTCCCGAAGCCCGACTACGAGCGGATGCGCGCCAAGACGCTGGCGGATGCGAAGATCGCGAGGGCGGTTGCCTGAATCGCGCGATAGTCGAGTCATCCGAAGCGAGGATCCAGAGCCATGTTCCCTTCCATCGTCGGCAGCACTTCCGTCTACCTGCTCCCCGGAGACCCGGTCACGAACGTGCGGCTGCCCCGCATGTTCAATGCGGCGTTCGAGCGTTTCGGCATCGATGCCGTGATGGTTCCGGTGCAGGTGGCCAAGCGCGACTTCGCGGTGTTCGTCAAGGCCGCGTTCCTCGCCAAGAACGTGCGCGGCATGGCGATCGCGCCGCCGCACAAGCCGCTGCTGGTCGACCTGCTCGACGGCTGCGGCCTGTTCGGCCGCGTGGCAGGCTCGGTCAACGTGGTGCGCCGCATCGACAACGGCGAGCTCGAGGGCGACCTGTTTGACGGCGAGGGCCTGCTGGGCGCGCTCGACCGCTGCAACATCCCGTACCGTGGCAAGCGGGTGCTGATCCTCGGCGCCGGCGTCAGCGCGGCGGCGATCGGCGTCGCGCTGGCCGAAGGCGGCACGGTCAACGGCGCCGAGCACATCGCCTTCCACGACATCGTGGCCGGCAAGGCGGCCGGCGTCGCGGCCCAGCTCGACGCTTTCTTCGACGCCACCACGGTCGCGGTCGACAGCAGCGACCCGGCCGGCTACGACCTGGTGATCAACGCCACCTCGCTCGGGCTGAAGCCCGACGATGCGCTGCCGCTCGACGTGGCGCGCATGGAACCGCACGCGGCGCTGTTCGACATCCTGCTGCGCAACCAGCCGACGCCGCTGGTGCGCGCCGCGCGCGCGCGCGGCCTCCATGCGCAGGCCGGTTTCGAGATGCTGGTGCAGCAGATGCCGCACTACTTCGATTTCTTCGGCCACCGCGATGCCGCCGACGCGCTGCGCAAGGACGCCGATTTCCTGCGCGAGCTGATCTACCCCGAGGCGATGGCCGACGAGATCCGCAATCCCTTGCGCTACCAGTCCGCGAGCGTGGCCTGAGCGCCGGCTCTTTCATTCCTCACTTTCGGACTTCCCATGGCCATCGCCCTCGACCGCTTCGGCTTCAACACCGTCACCATGGGCGGCGAACTCGGCCACAAGCTCGAGTGCATGAAGGCGGCCGGCTTCGCGGGCGTGGAGCTGTGGGCGCGCGACCTGATCAACCATCCGGCCGGCGTCGACAAGGCGGCGCACCTGGTCAGGCACAGCGGCCTCAAGGTCACGGACTTCCAGCCGCTGCGCGACTTCGAATGCGCGCCCGACGCCATGCGCCCGCACCGGCTCGAGATGGCGCGCGAGCAACTGCGCCAGATGGCGCTGGTCGGCAGCGACCTGCTGCTGTGCTGCTCGACCACCTCGCCGCTCGCGATCGACGATCCCGAGCGCGCCGCCGAGGACCTGCGCACGCTCGCCACGCTGGCCACCCCGATGGGCATCCGCATCTGCTACGAGGCGCTCTCCTGGGGGCGCCATGTGAACCGCTGGCACCAGGCCTGGGACATCGTGCGCCGCTGCGACCGCGAGAATGTCGGCCTCAACCTCGACTTCTTTCACATGTCGGTGCATGGCGACGACACCCCCGAGACCCTGGCGCAACTCGCCGAGGTGCCGATCGAGAAGATATTCCTCGTGCAGCTGGCCGACTACTTCTTCGAGTACAGCGACCGCCAGGCCGACATGATCGAGCTGGCGCGCCACCAGCGCCTGTTCCCGGGCGAAGGCCTGCACGACGTGCGCGACCTCGTGCAACTGCTCGAGGACAAGGGCTACCGCGGCCACTACACCTTCGAGGTGTTCAACGACGACTACGTCAATTCCGACCCGATGGTGGTCGGCGAGCGCGCGATGAAGAGCGCGCGCTGGATCAGCGAATCGCATGTGGCCGGCATCCCGCCGGCCCTTCCAAGGACAACCTCCCCATGATTTCCGGCAAGACCACCCTGATCGCCCACCTGGGCTACCCGACCGAGAGCTTCAAGGCTCCGATGATCTACAACCCCTGGTTCGACCAGCAAGGCATCGACGCCGTCGTGATGCCGATGGGCGTCCAGGCCGGGGACTACGCGGGCGTGCTGGCCTCGCTGTTCAAGCTGACGAACATCCGCGGTGCCCTGGTCACCATGCCGCACAAGATCACGACCCTGTCGCTGGTCGATGAGGCGACGCCGACCGCGAAGATCGCCGGCGCCTGCAATGCGATCCTCAAGCGCCCCGACGGCACGCTGCTGGGCGACCAGTTCGACGGCGCCGGCTTCGTGCGCGGCGTGCAGCGCAAGGGCCGTGCGCTCGAAGGCGCGCGGGTGCTGGTGTCGGGCAGCGGCGGCGTCGGTTCCGCGATCGCGGCCTCGCTGGCCGCGGCCGGCGTGGCCGAGATGACGCTCTACGACACCAGCGCTGCATCGTCGGAGGCGCTCGCGGGGCGCCTGCGCGCGCACTATCCCCGGCTCGCCGTGGCCACCGGCTCCAACGACCCGGCCGGCCACGACCTGGTGGTCAATGCGACGCCGCTCGGCATGAAGGAGGGCGATCCGCTGCCCTTCGACGTCGAGCGCATCGCGCCGTCCACCTTCGTCGGCGAGGTGGTGATGAAGAGCGAATACACGCCGCTGCTGCGCGCAGTGCGCGACAAGGGCTGCGCGGTGCAGGTCGGCACCGACATGCTGTTCGAGATGATCCCGGCCTATCTGGAGTTCTTCGGTTTCGGCACCGCCACGCCGGAGGACCTGCGGGCCGTGGCGACGCTGGCCTACTGATCGAACCCTCCTCATGAGCCTCTTCGAAGGATTCCTCACCAACCCGGGCGCGCCCCAGTGAGCGGGGTTGCCGCGCGCCGCGGCATCTCGTTCGTGCTGCTGCTGCCCTTGCTGCTGGCCGCGCAGCCGGTCGCCACCGACAGCTATCTGCCGGCACTGCCGGCCATCGCGCGCGAACTGGGGTCGGCCAGCGCCAGCCTCACGGTGTTCGTGCTCGCCTTTGGCCTGGGGCAACTGCCGTGCGGTCCGCTGTCGGACCGTTTCGGGCGCCGCCCCGTGCTGCTGACCGGCCTTGCCTGCTATGCGCTGGCCGCCCTGGGCTGTGCGCTCGCGAGCGGCATCCCGATGCTGGTGGCCTGCCGGGCGCTGCAGGGGTTCTCGATGGCCGCCATCCTGGTCTGTGCCCGGGCCGCGGTGCGCGATCTCTATCCCGCGCACGAAGGCCCGCACGTCATGGCGCGCGGCCTGACCGGGCTCGGCGTGGTGGGGTTGCTCGCACCCGTGCTGGGCGCCTACGCGGTGCAGTCGGCGGGCTGGCGCTGGGTGCTGGCCGGGATGGCTGCCTACGCGCTGGTGCTGTGGCTGCTGTGCCTGCGCGGCTTCGATGAAACCCGGGTGCGCGCGTCCGACCCGGCGGCGCCGGCAGGCAGTGTGCGCGAGGTCTTCGCGAGCCGCAGTTTCAGGGCCTGGGCCTCTCTGGCCGCCGCCACCTATGGCGGGCTGTTCTGCTTCCTGCTGCTGTCGCCGATGGTCTACATCAGCTATCTCGGGCTCTCGCCGGCCTGGTACGGCTGGATTCCGGCCGGTGGCTCGCTGGTCTACATCTTCAGCACCACGCTGTGCCGCCGCCTGCTCAAGCGCAGGGGTGCGGTGCGCGCGGTGCAGCTCGGCTCGCAGCTGAGCCTGGCCGGGCCGCTGGTGCAGGCGCTGGGTTGCTGGCTGGCGCCGATGTCGGCCTGGCCGCTGCTGCTGGGCCATGCGATCTATTGCGTCGGCCATGGCATCCATCAACCCTGCGGCCAGGCCGGGGCGGTCGGCGACCTGCCGCATCTGGCCGGCCGCGCGGTGTCGTGGTCGGGTTTTGCGATGATGGCGGCCGCGTTCACCCTCGGGCAGATCGCGGCCGGTTTCGTCGACCCCGAATTCAGCCACGGCGCCTGGCCGATGGTGCTGCCGATGGCGGCGGCCGGCGTCGCGCTGGTGCTGATCGCGTTCGTCTGGCTGCCGCGCCTGCCGCCGTCCCATCCAAGAAAGGAAACACCATGACTCGGGGGGAATCGGGGCGGCGCGGTTGAAAGATGCGCTGCCGACCCCCATCATCCGGTGCTGCCTCATCCTTCGGACCCTCCACCATGACCTCCCGCCTCAAGATCGATTTCGTCTCCGACGTCACCTGCCCCTGGTGTGCCGTCGGCCTCGGCGCCCTCGAAGCCGCGCTGAAGAACGTGGCGCCCGACGTCACGGCCGAACTGCACTTCCAGCCCTTCGAGCTCAATCCGCAGATGCCGCCCGAAGGCCAGGACGCCTTCGAGCACCTGAACCAGAAGTACGGCTCGACCCGCGAGCAGCAGGCGCAGGCCCGCGCCGCAATCCGCGCGCGCGGTGCCGAGGTGGGATTCGGCTTCAGGGAAAACGGGCGCTCGCGCGTCTACAACACCTTCGATGCGCACCGGCTGCTGCACTGGGCCGAGTTGGAGGACCTGGCGAAGCAGGCGGCGCTCAAGAAGGCGCTGCTCAAGGCCTGCCACACGGACGGCGAGAATCCTTCCGATCCCGAGGTACTGGTGCGGCTGGCGACCGACTCCGGGCTCGATGCGCAGCGCGCGCGCGCCATCCTCGCGAGCGACGAATACGCCGCCGAAACCCGCGAACGCGAACGCATGTACACCGACGCGGGCATCCATTCGGTGCCGGCCATCATCATCGACAACAAGCACCTGATCTCGGGCGGCCAGCCGGTCGAGGTCTTCGAGCGTGCGCTGCGGCAGATCGCCGGTGCGGCGCCGGCTGCGACGTCCCTCGCTTGAGGCAGAAGTAAAGTACGTCAACCGCCGGGCGGGCCGGGCGGTTGAGGGGGACAGCCTCACCCACTCGAAGGCAAGGAGCCTGGATGACGACCCACCGATCCGCCGCCGCATCCGCGCTCCTGCTGGTGGGCGCCGTGTTGCTGGGTTCTTGCGCGGCACCGAAGGGCTGGGGTCCGCCGCCCAAGGTGTCTGCCCCCGATGAAGCCACGCAGCTGCGCTGGCTGGACCGCGTGAGCTGGGGTGCCACTGCAAGCAGCGCCCAGCAACTGGCGCACGAGGGCTTGCCCGCATGGCTGCAAAAGCAGCTGCATCCGCGGCCGGCGGTGCTGCCGGCCGAGGCGCAGGCTCGGATCGACGCCATGGCGATCTCCCATGCGCCGGTCGAGCAGCTGGCCGTGACGCTCGATGCGCAGCGGCGCGCCGCCGATGTCCTGGCTGACGAAGCGCAGAAGAAGGAAGCGCGAAAGGCCTACCAGCAGCAGCTCACGCAGCTTGCGCAGGAGGCGCGCCAGCGCTTCGTGCTGCGTGCGCTCTATTCGCCGAACCAGCTGCAGGAGCAGATGACCTGGTTCTGGGTCAACCACTTCAACGTCGATGCGCGCAAGAACAACCTGCGCGCACTGATCGGCGATTACGAGGAGACGGCGATCCGGCCGCATGCGCTCGGCAAGTTCCGTGACCTGCTCGGCGCCACGCTGCGCCACCCTGCGATGCTGCGCTATCTGGACAATGCCCAGAACGCGGCCAACCGCATCAACGAGAACTATGCGCGCGAGCTGATGGAACTTCACACGCTGGGCGTCGGCAGCGGCTATTCGCAGGCCGACGTTCAGGAGCTCGCCCGGGTACTGACCGGCGTCGGCGTCCGGGTGCGCGCGCCCGATGCGCCGCCGCTCGCCGTCCGGCCGGCCTTGCGCGGCGACTACGTACAGCAGGGTCTGTTCGAGTTCAATCCGAACCGGCACGACTACGGTGCCAAGACCTTCCTGGGGCTGCCCATGACGCAGCACGGCCTGGCCGAGGTCGACGAGGCGCTCGACCGGCTGGCGCGTTCGCCCGCCACGGCACGCTTCATCTCGGGCAAGTTGGCGGTCTATTTCGTCGCCGACGAACCGTCGCCGGCGCTGGTGGCGCACATGGCCGACACCTTCGGCCGCACCGACGGCGATATCGCCGCGACGCTGCAGACGATGTTCGAATCGCCCGAGTTCTCGGCCTCGCTCGGCCACAAGTTCCGCGACCCGGTGCACTACGTGATCGCCGGCGTGCGGCTGGCCTACGACGTTCGCGTGGCCAGCAACGTGAATCCGATGCTCGGCTGGATGAATCGCATGGGCGAGACGCTCTATGGCCACGAGACGCCTGACGGCTATCCGCTGACGCAGGATGCCTGGGCCAGCGCGGGCCAGATGAGCACGCGCTTCGAGATCGCGCGCGCCATCGGCAGCAACGGCGCGGTGCTGTTCCGAACCGATGACGGCGCCGCCCTGGAGCAACCCGCGTTTCCGCAGTTGACCGATTCGCGCATCGTGCGCGCCAGCCTGCCGGGCTTCGGGGTCGACACGCGCGACGCATTGGCCCAGGCCAGGTCGCCGCAGGAATGGAACACTTTCCTGCTGGCTTCGCCCGAACTCATGCACCGTTGAAGAAGGACCGTCCATGCAGCGCCGTGACCTCGTCGGACTCCTGGCTGCCGCGCCGCTCGCCGGCGCGGCCGGCCGGCTGCTCGCCGCGCCGGCGGCCGGCGGCGCGAAGCTGCTGCTGGTGTTCCTGCGCGGTGCCTACGACTGCG
>NZ_JBFUCI010000116.1:0-15332 GCF_056405335.1 Variovorax sp. P1_H12_2 | reverse complement strand
ACGCTGTGTTCCTGCAGGTTGTGGCCTTCGCCGCCGATGTAGGAAATGACTTCGAAGCCGTTGGTCAGGCGCACCTTGGCGACCTTACGCAGCGCCGAGTTCGGCTTTTTCGGGGTCGTGGTGTAGACCCGGGTGCAGACACCGCGACGTTGCGGCGAGTTCTGCATGGCAGGGCTCTTCGAATTGATCTTTTCGACCGTCCGACCCTGACGCACCAGTTGATTGATGGTTGGCATGAATGAATAAGTCCCAAAACTAGCCCCGCAGGCCCTAGGCGTGAACCGGCCAGACGGGGAAACGACCAGAAATTGGCCGAAAACGTGAATCCCTTCGGAATTTCCGAAAAGCCTGCGAGTATAGCACTGGCTCGGGCGCTTGCCCATCCCGGGCCGCATCGGGCCCGGGCTACTTGATCCAGAGGCGGACGGCGTCCCAGGCGCGGCCAAGAACGCCGGCTTGCTGGACTGCGTCCAGCGCCACCAGCGGCACCTCGGTCACGGGCTCGTCGCCGAGCGTGATCTTGAGCGAGCCGATGGGCTGGAACTTGGTGAACGGGGCGACCAGCGGGTCGGGACGCACCACCTGCGTCTTGATCTTGCCCGCCGAGCCGGCCGGCACGGCCACCACGATGGCGTCGGGGCGGCCGAGCTTGACGGTGTTTTCCTTGCCCTTCCAGACCGCAGGCGTCGCCACCGCCTGGTTGACATCGAACAGGCGGACCGCGTCGAAGGCGGTGTAGCCCCAGTTCAGGAGCTTCTGCGATTCGTTGGCGCGCGCGTTTTCGCTCGCGGCGCCCAGCACGATCGACAGCAGGCGCCGCCCGCCCGTGAGATTCGGGAAGTCGCGCTTGGCGGTGACGATCATGCAGTAGCCGGCCGCCTGCGTGTGACCGGTTTTCAGGCCGTCGACGGTCGGATCTCGGAACAGCAGCAGGTTGCGGTTGGTGTCGTTGGTCGACGGCGTGCCGGGCAAACGGTATTTCTTGATCGCGTAGTAGTGAACGAACTCCGGGAAATCACGCATCAGGCGGGTCGCCAGGATGCTCAGGTCGCGCGCGGTGGTGGTGTGGCCGGGCTCGGCGAGGCCTTCGGGATTCTTGTAGCTCGTGTTCTTCATGCCGAGGGCCCTGGCCTGCTCGTTCATGAGTTCGACGAAGTGCTCGACCGTGCCGCCCACGCCCTCGGCCAGCGCCACCGTGGCGTCGTTGCCCGACTGCACGATCAGGCCCTTGATCAAGTCCTCCACCGGCACCTGCATCGTCGGGTCGATGAACATCCGCGAGCCCGGCATCTTCCAGGCACGGGGGCTGACCGGCAGGGTCTGCTGCAGGCTGATCTTCTTCGCGCGCAAGGCGTCGAAGACCAGGTAGGCCGACATCAGCTTGGTCAGCGACGCCGGTTCGACCTGGCTGTCGATGTCCTTCTGGGCCAGCACCTGGTTGGCCGTGAAGTCGAGCAGCAGGAAGCTGCGCGCCGCGATCTCCGGCGGTGCCGGCACCTGTGCCCCCGCGGCCAGACAGAAAGATGCGGCAGCGGCGACCGCGAAGGCGCGCAGCGCTTCAACAAAGCGATTCATGGGGGGCAAGAAGACGAAAAAGACTAGCCTGCGCGCAAATGGCGGACAACGAGATTCTTGAGCAGCGGCAATTGTCCGTGAAAGAAATGCCCCCCTCCGGGAACGACTGTGACAGGAAGTGACTGCGGCCGGGCCCAGTCCATCACCGCGGCCAGCGGCACGGTGTCGTCCTGCTCGCCGTGCACCACCAGTGCGCGCTCGTGGGCTTCGGCCGGCAGCGTCGCGACCGGGAAGCGCGACGCCGCCGTGCCGACCAGCACCACATGCCGGATGTCGCGCGTGGCCCAGAGCTTGTCGATGGCACAGCTGGCGACGAAGGCGCCAAAAGAAAAGCCGGCGATCGCCAGCGGTCCCTCGGGCGCCAGCTGCTCGACCACCGCGCGCAGGTCCTCGCATTCCCCGCGGCCTTCGTCGTGCATGCCCTCGCTGGCGCCGACACCGCGGAAATTGAAGCGCACCGCGGTCCAGCCGCAGGCGACGAAGGCGCGCGCCAGCGTCTGAACCACCTTGTTGTCCATCGAGCCGCCGAACAACGGATGCGGATGGGCGACAACCGCCACGCCGAGCGCCGGCGCACCTTCGGCTGCGCGGTCGCGCAGGACTTCGATGACGCCGGCGGCGCCCTTGAGCTGGATCCTTTCGGTCCGCGGGTTCATCTCAGTTTCCCTCCACGCGAATCGAATCGCGTGACCCCGACGCATGAAACCAGCGCAGCCAAAGGCCAGGAACACCGCGGAACCGGCTTTGCCGGGCCGCTGGTGTTGCCCCCTGGAGGGGGAGGCGCCGCAGGCGCATCGGGGGGTATGTCATCTAGCGGCCGACATCGGGCGACAACAGCAGCCGCTCGACCACTTCGCCGTTCTTGAGGTGCGACTCGACGATCTCGTCGATATCCTCGTCGTCGACGAAGGTGTACCAGACCGCATCCGGATAGACGACGGCGACCGGCCCGCCGGCACAACGGTCCAGGCACCCGGCCTTGTTGACCCGGACCTTGCCCGGTCCGGCCAACCCGGCCTCCTTGACGCGTGATTTGCAGCGATCGAAACCGGCCTGGGCCTCGTGCTTCGAACAGGAATCCTCGCCACTCTTGCGTTCGTTCAGGCAGAAGAAGATGTGGCGGCTGTAGTAACCCGCCGGCGCGGGAATGCTGGAACTCGACATCGACGCATTCTATTGAGCCGGCGCCCCGGGCGCCCTGCGCGACAGCACTGCCAGTACGTAAGCCAGGGTTGCAAAAGGCCAGGTCCAGCCCAGCCACTGCGCGAGGCCATGGAAGCGGATGAACCGCCCCTGCTCCCAGGTCGCCAGCGTCTGGGCGAAATAGGCACTCTCGGGGGCCTGATTCAGGAGGCTCAGGTGCACCACCAGCGCGATCAGCAGCAAGGCCGCGCAGAAGCGTCGCGGAGCGCCCAGCAGCAGCACGCCGATGAACAGGGCGGCCGCGATGCCGATCTGCACCGGCAGGCTCAGCCAGGCCCAGGCGTGTGGCGGACCGTAGCTGAGCGCCGCCGACAGCGCCGAGGCGGCCACGCCCGCCAACAGGATCGACGGCAGCAGGATCGCGCGCCGGGCGACCGAACGCGTGACCAGAAAGCCGAGCAGGCAAGGCACCAGCGCGCCCAGCATGACGCAGAGCAGTTCGACCCCCGGCACCAGGGGCTCGAGCTCGAACTCGCGCACCGGCATCCAATCGATGAAGGGCGTGTCGACCAGCCAGTCGGCAATGCCGGCCTCGAGCCGCTCGAACACCTGGCCCAGGCCGAAGCTGACGGCGGCCGGAAACAGCAGCGCGATCGGCCACAGGGCCAGCAGCACCAGGCCGCCGCGCGAATCGTCGACGAACCAGTTCGATCGGGTCCGATGCCAGTGGGCGACCGCGCCGACACGCTCGAGCACCGCCGCGAGCACCGCGCCGATGAAGGCGCCAGCGATGTTGAGCCCGAGATCGACGTTGGAGGGAATGCGCGCCGGCAGGTAGCTCTGCAAGGTTTCCATGGCGAAAGCGATCGCCGCGGCCACGGCCGTGGCACGAAGCACGGCGCGGACGCMACCAGTGGCCGGCCGATTGCGCATCAGCGCGATGGCGGCAAGAAAACCCAGCGGCAGATAGCCGACGACATTGATTGCGAAGTCGAAGCCGGTCCAGTACTTGGGCCAGGGCGCCGCCAGATAGGCCCACGGCGCGATGCCCTGGTCGCGCCAGTCGGCGAAGGGATACAGGCTCGCGTAGACGATCAGCGCCGCGTAGGCGAGCGCCAGGGGCAAGGCGACGGATTTGTGCTGGGTGTCCACCGCATTCAGAACGGCTTGACGACCACCAGCACCACGATGGCCAGCAGCAGCAGCACGGGCAGTTCGTTGAACCAGCGGTACCAGCGGTGGCTGCGGCGGTCGTTGCCCGCCACGAAACGGCGCAGCAGCACGCCGCAGCCGTGGTGGTAGCCGATCGCCGCCAGCACCAGGGCCAGCTTCGCATGCATCCAGCCGCTGCCCGGTCCGCGGCCGATGCCGTAGCCGAGCCAGAGCCACAGCCCGAAGCCGAGCGCCGGCACGGCGAGGAAGGTGGTGAAGCGGAACAGCTTTTGCGCCATCAGAACCAGCCGGGCTCGCTCGGCGACCGATTCCGGCGCGACCAGCGCCAGGTTGACGAAGATGCGCGGCAGATAGAACAGTCCCGCGAACCAGCTGGCGATGAAGACGATGTGCAGCGATTTGACCCAGAGCATGGCGGCAGTTTAGTGGCGAGCTTCCGCCCCGCCCGGCCGGCGTCCGCCGCCGGACGCGCGAAAAAAAAGCCCGACGTCAAAACGCCGGGCTTGGGAAGCCCTTTTGCTGTCACACATCAAGGCACCCGCTCAGGGAGGAAAAGCGGGGAGCGGCAAGCCGCCCGGGACAGAATTTAACAAAGGCAAATCAACCTATCAAGCAAGCCAGGCCATTTTTTAACCTAATCGTCGAAGCCACTAGTACAAACATATTCGTTTTCTCTTCGTTATGAACAGAAATGAGTTGGAAGATCGCGCGGAAGCCGGCTCCCCAGCGGCCATCGCTCTTGGGGCACAATTTTCGACATGACCTTCCACGCTTCTTTTCCCGCCGGCCGGCCGCGCCGCCTGCGCCGGGATGCGTTCACGCGCAATCTCGTGCGCGAGCACACACTCACAACCAATGACCTGATCTATCCGGTGTTCGTGCAGGAGGGCGAGAAACGACGCGACGCGGTCCCGTCGATGCCGGGCGTGGAACGGCTGAGCCTCGACCTGCTGCTGCCGGTCGCCGAGCAGTGCGTGGCGCTCGGCGTTCCGGTGATGGCCTTGTTCCCCGTCATCGATGCCAGCCTGAAGACGCCGGCCGGCGACGAGGCCTTCAATCCCGACGGCCTGATCCCGCGCGTGGTGGCGGCGCTCAAGTCGCGCTTCCCCGAGCTGGGCGTGATGACCGACGTCGCACTCGACCCCTACACCAGCCACGGCCAGGACGGGCTGCTCGACGACAGCGGCTACATCCTCAACGACCCGACCGTCGAAGTGCTGGTCAAGCAGGCGCTCGCACAGTCGCGCGCCGGTGTCGACATCGTGGCGCCGAGCGACATGATGGACGGCCGGATCGGCGCCATCCGCAACGCGCTCGAGGCGCGCGGCGACATCCACACGCGGATCATGGCCTACAGCGCCAAATACGCGAGCGCCTTCTACGGCCCCTTCCGCGACGCGGTCGGCTCGGCCGCCAACCTCGGCAAGAGCAACAAGAAGGTCTACCAGATGGACCCGGGCAACAGCGACGAAGCGCTGCGCGAAGTCGCGATCGACATCGCCGAAGGCGCCGACATGGTGATGGTGAAGCCCGGCATGCCCTACCTGGACATCGTGCGCCGGGTGAAGGATGAATTCCGGGTGCCGACCTTCGCCTACCAGGTGAGCGGCGAGTACGCGATGCTCAAGGCCGCGGCGCAGAACGGCTGGCTGGACCACGACGCGGTCATGATCGAGAGCCTGCTGGCCTTCAAGCGCGCCGGTGCCGACGGCGTGCTGACCTATTTCGCGCTCGATGCGGCGCGGCTGCTGAAGCAAAACTGAGACCTTGCGGGACAGACCAACAACACTGCGCAGCAGTTTTTTGCCCTGTCCTCAACTGACTAAGAATACGGCCCCCATGCGCATCTTCAAGATCGACGGCACCCAGGTCACCGAGCACGACGCGCTGGCGCCGATGGCAGCACCGGGCGCCTGCGAACGGGGCTACCTGTGGCTGTCGCTGACACGGGAAGAATTCCAGACCTCGCTGCCGCAGGTGCAGGAGGTGCTGCAGTCGCTGTGCGGCACCCTGCTGCTGGACCTCCACGTGAGCGACCTGCTCAACGACCAGCTGCCCTCGCGCTATGACTACACCTCGCAGTACGACCTGCTGGTGTTCCGCCGGCTGGCCGCCTCCAACGGCAAGGAACCGGCGCCGAAGCCCGACGCGCCGGTGCGCGGCGGCCCGGCCGTGCTGCGCCGGGTGGACACCCGTCCGGTCGGCTTCGCGGTGTTCGATCGCGTGCTGCTGTCGGTGCATCCCGAGGACGGCACGGTGCGCGACGCCTTCGCCGCCAAGCTGCTCGCGGCGGCCGCCGCGCCGGACGACCGCGGCCGCGCGGCGGTCCCGGCGCTCGATGTCCGCGCGGTGTCCTCCCGCATGCCTTCGGGTCCGGCCGACCTGATGCTGCGCGTCGTCAACCAGATCGTCGATGCCTACCTCGACCTGCGGCGCGACCTGACACGCCAGCTCGACCACTGGCAGGCCGAGCTGATCGATCCGCACAGCCGCTTCACCAACTGGAGCGCGCTGATGGATTCCCGGCAGTCGCTCTACCACCTGGACGAAATCTGCGAAGACCAGCGCGCCGCGGTCCAGGACTGGATCGACGCCCTCGAGACCTTGCCGACGCCGGCGGGCGCCACCGAGCAGCGCGAGCGCGAACTGGTGATGGTCCGCAGCCGCGACGTCCTCGAGCACATCGAGCGCGTGGTGCACCACGTCCGGCGGCTCGAGCAGAACGCCGAAACCGCGGTCCAGATGCATTTCAGCGTCCAGGGCCACCGCGCCAACGACATCATGCGGGTGCTGACCGTGCTGACCGCGGTGTTTCTGCCGCTGAACCTGATCGCCGGCATCTTCGGCATGAACTTCGAGTTCATCCCGCTGGTGCACAAGGCCGACGGATTCTGGATCGCGATGGGGTCGATGGGCGTGATCGCGGTGACGCTGATCGTCGTCTTCTGGCGCAAGCGCTACCTGGCCCGACCCCACTGAGCCATTGAAAAAGCCGGAGGGCGCTCTCGCACCCTCCGGCTTCTGGTCAGGCAGCGCCCGGCTTACTTGACGGTTGCGGCGCCGGCCTTCTGGGCTTCCACGCGCGGTTCGGCCGACTTGTTCATGGTCGAGATCACGCGGCTGTTGACGCGCGAACCGCCGACGACGTTCTGGTCGGGTGCGTTCGCGGTGGCGACGGCCTGGGCGCGCACGGCTTCGGGATTGGCGACCGAGTTGAAAGGCTCGGCGCCGCGCGAACCGCGCACCACGTTCTGGTTCGGCGCAGCCGCGGTACTGACCGCTTCGGCGCTGACTTCGCTGCGGCTCTTGGCCGAGACGCCGGCGTGCACGCCGTCGTAGCTCTCAGCCTGGGCGCCAGCGGCGGCGAGGAAGGACAGTGCGGCAGCGGCGAGGATGCGGGAGGTCTTCATTTCAGTTCCTTTGGATTCTTCGGAGTTGGTTTCAAACCAGGCTCGCTGTCGCTGGCCTGTGCGCTCGAGTGTCGAACGGAATCCCTAAGGGAAAACACCAAGAAAAGAGACACCGCGTTTCCCGGATCGAAACAATCACGATTCCCAGGGAAAAAGGGAAATGCCGGGCCGTGCTTCGGCACGGTCCGGCATCCAGCCGATGAAGGCCGATCAGAGACCGGCTTGCTGCGTCGCCGGGCGGACGATCGTGTACTGCGCCGGCACCACGCTGTTCACGAAGGCCTTGCGGTCCAGGTTCTGGTTCGGCTCGTGAGCGGTCGCCACGGCCTGGGCACGGATCGTCGCACGGTCGGCCGAGGTGGTCAGCGCCGGGGCGACGCGCGAGGACACGCCGTCGGCATAGGGGTTCTCGCTGCGCGCGGCCACCACGGCCTGGCCGTTCACTTCGGCGCGGCTGTTGGCCGACACCGGGGCTTGGACGCCTTCGTAGGTTTCGGCCTGGGCACCTGCTGCGGCCAGGATCGAGAGGGCGGCGGCGGCGATGATCTTCGAGGTCTTCATTTCAGTGTCCTTTGTGTACTTGGGGATGGGCTGCTCAGTGGGATAGAGTTTGCCCCAGATTTCTAGGTACAAACCCTATGAAAATGAACCAGGGTGTTCATCAAACAGAAACAATGGAGTGCCATGGACGGCCTGGAACTGCTCAAGACCTTTCGCGAAGTCGCCCTGCGTGGCAGCTTCTCCCGTGCCGCCCACTCGCTCGGGATGTCCAAGGCCAACGCCAGCAAGTACGTGGCGCTGCTGGAGACCCGSTTCGGCGTACGGCTGCTCAATCGCTCGACACGCTCGGTCAGCCTGACCGACGCGGGCCACCTSCTGCTCGAGCGCAGCAAGCCGCTGCTCGAGATGATCGAGCTGACCCAGTCCGAACTGCAGGGACATGCGGGACACCCGCGAGGCCGGCTGCGGGTCACGGCGCCGCACGGGCTCGGCCAGAGCAGCTTTGCGGGATGGATCGGCGAATTCATGGTCAYCTATCCGGAGGTGCACGTGAGCCTGCACGTGAGCAATCGCGTGATCGACCTGGTCGAGGAAGGGGTGGACATCGCCCTGCGGCTGGRCCGCATCCSRGACGAGAACCTGATCGTGCGGCGCCTGCGGYTGATGGAYYTRGCCYTGTGCGCGACGCCSGRCTACTGGGCCCGGCGCGGCATGCCGAMGCAGCCCGACGACCTGCGCCGGCACGACGTCCTGACYTATTCKCTGGCGGGCGGCGCGCCGCACCTGCCGTTCGAGRTCGACGGCCAGCCCTACAGCGTGCCGGTGACCAGCCGCATGGACGCCAACGACGCCGCRSCGCTGATCGGCGTCGCGCTGGCCGGACTCGGCGCGGTCTGCGTGCCGACGATGATGGCGCAGTCGCACATCGAACGCGGCGCGCTGGTGCCGGTGCTGAAGGAGTTCATGCCACGCGACCTCTGGCTGTACGCCGCCTATTCGCAGCGCCGTCACAACAGTGCCGCGCTGCGGGCGCTGCTGGACTTTCTCGAAGCGCGCGTGCGAGACCCCGAGCCCMAGGCCGAATCCGAGGAAAGCCGCCCCGCGGCCGGCGGCCGACGCGCAAAACAGCCGCCGGCTGCCTGAAACCCGCGCGGACGGCGCGAACCGGCGACGGCCGGCGCGGGGGCACTGCGACTGGCGTTTCCCGACATGCGCTGGGATGTTGAAGAGCAGATGGCAGAAGACAACCGCGTGCTAACGCGCTTTGAATGGCACGGAACGCATCAGGGCGCCTTCTTGGGAATTCCTCCTACGCAGAGGTCAGTCCGTGTCTCGGGTATGGTCATCGACCGCTTCGAGGGTGCGAAAGTTAAATCCACTCGAATTCTCATGGATACGCTGGGCCTCATGCAGCAGCTCGGTGCGTTGCCGGGAGGTCCGGCGTAGTTCAGCGGGCCTTCATTTTTTGTCAGTCATCAGCGCTGTCGGCAGTCGGCCACAAGCCGTCGTGCGTGGCGTGATTTTCAGCGCCAGCTTGCGCTTGCATTGCGGTCGAAGGAAAAGAGCGGGGGCGTTGCCGCCGCCCCCGTTGGGTAGTTTGGCTCAATGCATTTCAGCAAGCGCTTCCTTGACGCCTTCCTCACGTAGCGGAAAGTCAGCCCCTTCCAGATGCAACGCAGCCTCCGCAGGCACGGGGGTCGCGCAATCCTTGTAGATCACGCCATCCTTCATCACGAGCTGGAACTTCGCCGGATCGGTCAGGATTGACAGGTCCTTCAGCGGATCACCATCCACCAGCACGATGTCCGCCAGGTAGCCCGCCTTCAACTGCCCCAGTTCGTCCGGACGCAGCATGATTTGGCCGCCCAGCTTGGTCGCTGCGAGCAGCGCTTCCTTGGGCGTCATGCCGATGTAGTCGACGAAGTACTGCAGGTCGTTGGCGTTGGTGCCGTGAGGCATCCAAGCAAAGCCGTAGTCGCCACCCGGCAGGATGCGGATGCCGCGCTGATGCATCTTGCGCAGCGATGCCGAGGCAATCTCCAGCTCGCGCTTGTAGCCCATTTGCGTCGCGACGGCCTCGGTGATGCCGTACTCGGCGGCGTTGAAGGTCGTACGAATGAGCCAGCCGATGCCGGGGGCGACGAAGTGCTTGTCCTTGGCCGCCTCAAGCATGTCGAGCGCCTCTTCGTCCGCAAAGCTGGCGTGGTAGACCATCTCGATGCCATGTCGCACACACTGCTTGACCGACTCGCTTGACCGGGCGTGCGCGGCCATGCGCTTGCCATAGCGCTTGGCTTCCTGCGCGAGCATCGCGACCTCATCCTCCGCGAACGGCGACATCTCGGCCGGCAGGCCGGCAATGTATTCGCCGGACAAGTTGATCTTGAGATGATCTACGCCGTACTTGATGAAGGTGCGGGCCGACTTGCGGATTTCTTCCGGTCCGCTGCACACGCTGCCGAAGCTCAGTTCCTCGAACTTCATGTGCGGCAGCGTGTTGTCGCCGAGGGCGCCGATGGTGGTGATCTCCTGGCTGCCCGCGAGGTAGCGCGGTCCGGGGAACTCGCCCGCATCGATCGCGTTGCGCAGCACCACGTCCAGTCGAGGCTTCGCGGCAGCGGCACCGATAGCCRAGGTCCAACCCATGTCGAGATAGCGCTTGGCCACGCGCACGCACCACAGCATGTGCTCCTCGGGCGGCATGAACTGGATGGCGGCGAGGCTCGGCTGGTCGTTCCACGAGAAATGCGTGTGCGCCTCGGTCATGCCGGGCATCAGGAAGCGGCCCTTGCCGTCGATGACGCGAGCGTCGTCGGTGCTTACGCGCTTCGGTGCGCGGGTGACTTCGACGATGCGCTTGCCTTCGACGAGCACGTCGCCGGTGTAGGTGTCTTCGCCCGTGCCGTCGAAGATGCGGACGTTGGTGAATGCGATGCGGGTCATGCTTGTCTCCTCCGGCCCGAGGTGCCGGAAATGGGTTGATGAACGTGTGGAGGTGAAAATGAATTCAGCGCAGCGACGCGTGGAACTGTTCGAGTTCCTGCATGCAGCGTTGCGGCTTCTCAAAGGTCGTCCAGTGGCCGCAGCCTTCAAGGACCACCTGTCGCGAACCGTTGATGCGCGCCGCCATCGCGGCGACGTTGGCCGGTGGCGCAACGCCATCCTGGTCGCCGGTCACGAGCAGCGTTGGCACTTCGATGCGGTCGATCTCGGCCGACTGCGCGGCGGCGAGCGCTTCGCAGCTTTGAGCGTAGCCCTCGGGTGATTGGCGCATCACGCTTTCGCGCACCAGTGCCAACACTGCGGGCTGCTCGGCCTTCGTCTCCTGGCTGGTGGCGCCCTTGACGATGGCGTCGGCAATCTCCTGCATGACCGCCACGCCGCCACGCGCTGCCGCCGCACGCGCCACGATGTTCGGCCGCGCCCCTTCGGGTGGCGCAACCAACGGACCGAACAAGGCCAGCGACTTGATCTTGCCGGGGTTGCGCACGGCGAGATGCTGCGCAACGATGGTGCCAAGCGAGTGGGCCATCACGTGCACAGATTCGACGCCCAGCTCAGGGAGCAAGGCTTCAAGCGCTGCGGCATAGCCTTCGATCGAGAGCGGCTCCGCCAGCAGCGCCGAGCGTGCGCTGCCGGGCAAATCCGGCCGGATCACCTTGAAGCCCGACAGGGCGGCCAGCAAAGGCGTCCATGTGTTCGACGAGCCGCCGAGTCCGTGGATGCACAGCAGCGCTTCGCCGTTGCCGTCGATCTCGACGGCCAGTTCGTTGATGAATCGAGTCGTCATTGCGCTGCGCTTCAGACGAACTTGTTCTCGATCGCGCCAAGGCGGTCGATCTCGACGCGCACCACGTCGCCCGCCTTCAGGTAGCGCGGCGGCGACATGCCCATGCCGACGCCGGCCGGCGTGCCCGTAGCGATGACATCACCCGGATACAGGGTGATACCGCGCGAGATGGTTTCGATCAGCGTCGGGATGTCGAAGATCATGTTCTCGGTCGGGCCGTCCTGGCGCAACTCGCCGTTGACCCAGCAGCGCACGCGTGTCTTGGTGCCGTCGAACTCGTCGGCCGTCACGATCCACGGGCCCATCGGGCAGAAGGTGTCGAAGGACTTGCCCATGTCCCACTGGCCGTGGCGAATCTGCACGTCGCGCGCCGTCACATCGTTTACGACCGTGTAGCCGAAAACATGCTCCATGGCGGCAGCGCGCGTGATGTTTTTGCCACCCTTGCCGATGACCACGGCGAGTTCGGCCTCGTAGTCGATCTGCGTCGAGATCGCGCTGGGCACGAGCACGTCGTCGTGCGGGCCGACCACGCATTCGGGCACCTTGGTGAAGACGATGGGCCACTCGTCGGTCTTCGCGCCGCTGTCCTTGAATACCGATGCCGAGAGTTCCTTGGCGTGCGCGTGGTAGTTGCGGCCCACGCACCAGAGGTTGCGACGGGGCTTGGGCAACGGCGCGTCGAGCGCGACATCCGCGACCTTGATGGCAGCGCCGGTCGCGACCGGTGCAGCGCCGCCCTCAGCCATGGATTCGATGATGCTCAAGGCACCCGCGGCTGCTTGCTGCGGCGTGAGTTCGAGGGGTTGGAGGGTGAGGCCGTCGTCGGAAACAAGTCCCACGCGGCGGGTGCCGTCGGCGATGTAGGTGGCGATGCGCATTTCAGTTGGCTCCTGTGATTTCTCTCTGCGGATTTGCGGTTCCGGTGAAGGTGCCGCGGGGATGGAGCAACTTTAAAAACGCAGCGCTTTGGGCGCTTATCGACGAATCCGGCGACGTATCAGGGAGTCTGGTGGAGTGCTAGGRATTTACCCGGGTTCAGGCCCTTTCAGGCCTCGCGAAGGCGAACAATTGCACCCGTCGACCCACCTTGAGGGACTGGAATACATGGCCGAGGCCTATGCGCTGCACGAGGGAGCTTTTGGTACGGCGATCGTTCTCGAATCGCGCGCCAACCTGGTGTCGCACGCCCATTCCGAATCGCAGCTGGCCCTGTGGCTCGGTGGCACCCGCGCGGTCGCGAACGTGGGCGCCGAGGTCGTTCCCTACGGCGAAAACCTCGCGCTGGGCGTCAACGCCTTCGAGGCGCACGACATGGTGATGGAGGGCAGCGGTTCCTGCCTCTTCCTCGTCTTCATGATCTCCAAGCAATGGCTTGACGCGCTGGGCAACGCAACGGGACGCAACTTCCGATTTCCCTCCCCGCGCGTTCCCATCAGCTCAGCATTGCGCCGCTCGTGCTGGCGCGTGCTCGATCTGATCATCTCCGCCGACAAGTCGCGCCCGGCTATCGACGACGAGGTGGAGCGGCTGCTGGAGGCGGCCATTGCGGCATCGACCACGGGCGGCGCGGAGGCGCCTGTGGCTGGTGTGGGCGTGATGCTCGACCACCGGCTTCGCAGCGCCATCGCACACATGCGCGACCACGTGTCGGAGCTCACGACCATTGATGAGATCGCGGCAAAAGTCGGCCTGTCGCGCGCGCACTTCTTTGCCCTGTTTCGCGATCAGCTCAACACGACACCGCAGGTGTTCTGGAGCGGCGTGCGGGTCGAGGAAGCCATGCGCCGAGTCGCCGAAGGTGGTGCACTGACGGAGGTCGCGATGGATCTGGGCTTTTCCGCGCCGGGCAACTTTTCGCGCTTCTTCAAGGAGCACACCGGCGTCTCGCCGTCGATCTTCAAGCGGGCGACGCGCGATCCCTCGCCTGTGACCGTGACCGGCATCCCCAGGGAGCGGATCTAGGGGTGGCGAGTTTTCCACGGTGGCGGCTGAGCGATGGATTTGTCCCGGTGGACTTCAGCACGCGGCCACAAGCCGACCTTCACCGCGTCCGTTGCTGGCCGCGGCGGATGGGTCGGTCCGGCTGAGCCCCGCTTGACTTCGACCCGTCGTCGCCCCGTGCCGACACCGGCAAACCACGCATTGAGAGGACGTRGTCGCCTACAAAGACGACTAAATCGCTTAGCGTCCTTGCTGCAACCGGTGCAGCCCTTGGTCTGTCAGGAGCTTGCCGCCTTGGCGGTCCATTTCCACAAATCCGTTTGACCTTAGGCGATTCGAGACTTTGATTGAGTCGGTYGGATACCGCCGGGCATTGGCCTTCTSGAGAGCTTGGAGMGCACTCCACTGTTCGTCGTTGAGCTGAACTTTCTTGTTGGCCATCGCACTCTCCTTCAGCGGGCGGCCAGTATCGTCGCGCGTCTAACCAGCGCGCCACCTTGAAATGTCTCTTGCCAGGAAGTTCGAATCGGAGTAGGGAGAGGCGTTCACTCGCCGCTGAGAATTAGTGACTGGGAATCCCTTGCCCGAGCGCAGGAGACTTCGGACCCTGGCGCCACGGATACGAGCGCCATCCGTTCGAAAGGGGTGCCCTCCCAACCATTGGAATGGTCGGCAGCCAATCCATTCCAGAGAAGGCCCTTCCTTGACCTGCATCAGTTCCCGGCGCATATCGCGGCGTATCTTCAGCTCAGCGGCCGCCAGTTCGGATGACCGAGTCGGCCAGATGTCAGGCGCGGGCGGGACGACGCTCTGCCTTCCCCTTGACGACGCCGTCAAGCTGACCATCAAGGAGTGACTGCCATGACGATGTTGCAAAGAGCGGCACTTGCCGCATTGCTCACTGGCCTCATGAGCGCAGGAGCGGTGGTTTTCGCCCAGGCGCCGGCGCAGGCTCCAACCGCAATGTCTGCGCCGACCGACGCCCAAGTGCGCGAGCTGCAGCAGCAAGTCGAGACGTTACAAAAGCAGTTGGACCAGCTCAAGGCCGCGCCCGACGCGGCCGCCCGCCAGCAGCTGATGCAGCAACACTGGCAGAGCATGCAAACCTACATGGGACAGATGCACGACCGGTGGGGGATGGGGTATCCGTGGATGATGGGACATCCATGGTCGACGATGGGACCCGGAATGATGGGGGGAGGTGCATCGTGGCCCGCGCCCCAGGGCGTAACGCCCGACCAATACAGCCAGCAGATGCGCGACTACACGCAGCGGATGCAAGAGCAGATGAACAAGATTGAGCAGACCACCGACCCGCAGGAGCGCCAACGCCTCATGCAAGAGCAATGGCGTGAGATGTATCAGGGCATGCAGACCATGCGCGGCAGGGGATGGATGTGGGGCGGCGGCATGATGGGTGGGGGGATGATGGGTAGCGGCCCGCCGCCAGGTTCGAGCCCGCTACCGGACGCCAAGTCCGCGGGCGCCAAGCTGGTCTCAACCTATTGCGTTCAGTGCCACGCAGCACCGGCGCCCTCACTGCATACCGCCAAGGAGTGGTCCAGCGTGACCCAGCGCATGCACATCCACATGGACAGCCGCTGGCAGAGCATCAACACGCCGACTGAACAGGAGATGAGTTCAATCGTCGCGTACATGCAGAAGCACGCTCGGCAATAGTCCCRTGCCTGGCGACGGCGCGGACCCTGGCTTCGTCTGGAGGTAGTGGCCGCCATGGAAGAGGCGCTTCCCGGCGTCTCAATCCAACGGCGCACGCACCCCGCCTCTTGGAGCCG
>NZ_JBFUCI010000115.1:0-15374 GCF_056405335.1 Variovorax sp. P1_H12_2 | reverse complement strand
GCCCGGCACCGGTCATCACCTTCGGCCCCATGAGCCTCGTCAACGGCCGGATCGACTTCTCCGACCTGTTCATCAAGCCCAACTACTCGGCCGACCTGACCGAGTTGACCGGCAAGCTGAGCGCCTTTTCGTCCAGGCCCCAGGGCGACAAGCCGGTCCTGGCCGACCTCGAACTGCGCGGCAAGGCCCAGCAGACCGCTTCGCTCGAGATCACCGGCAAGCTCAACCCGCTGGTCAAGCCGCTCGAACTCGACATCACGGCCCGGATGAAGGAGCTCGACCTGCCGCCGCTGTCGCCCTACACGATCCGATTCGCGGGGCACGGCATCGAGCGCGGCAAGCTCAGCATGGACGTCAACTACAAGATCGCGCCCGACGGCACGCTGACCGCGGCCAACAAGCTG
Organism: Variovorax sp. P1_H12_2; assembly: GCF_056405335.1. NCBI lineage: Bacteria > Pseudomonadati > Pseudomonadota > Betaproteobacteria > Burkholderiales > Comamonadaceae > Variovorax > Variovorax sp. P1_H12_2. The sequence continues at coordinate 14,970 of NZ_JBFUCI010000115.1, read as the reverse complement.
GTGCTGAACCAGCTGCAGTTCGGCGAACCGGTCGAAGGCGCGCCGGCCAGCCTGCCGGTGCGGCTGGCCGTGGCGCTGCTGGCCGACCGCAACGGCGTGATCGACATCGACCTGCCGCTGCGGGGGTCGATCAACGACCCCGAGTTCAGCGTCGGCCCGCTGATCCTGAAGGCGATCGTCAACCTGATCGCCAAGGCCGCCACCGCGCCCTTCGCCTTGCTGACCGGTGGGTTCGGCGGCGGCGGCRGCGACGCCAGCACGATCGCCTTCGCGCCGGGCAGTTCGGAGCTGTCCCAGGAGGCAAAGGAAAACCTCGACAAGGTGGCCAAGGCGCTGAACGACCGTCCGGCCCTGCAGATGACGGTGATCGGCACCTCGAGCCTCGAGAAGGAGCGCGACGCCTACCAGCGCCAGCGCCTGCGCGCGTTGACGCAGGTCGAGAAGCGCCGCATCGCGGTGCGTGCCGGCAAGGATGCGGCCGAGGTCGGTCCGGTCACCGACGCCGAGTATCCGGAGTTGCTGGCCGCGGTCTACAAGCGCTCGGAGGTCACCAAGCCGCGCAACATGGTCGGCCTGGCCAAGGACCTGCCGACCCAGGAGATGGAAAATCTGCTGCTGGCCAGCATCGCGGTCGACGAGGAGTCGATGCGGCAACTGGCCGTGGAGCGCGGCGCCGCGGCGMGCGACTACCTGCTGGCGCAGAAGCTGCCCAGTGAGCGCCTGTTCCTCGGCGCGGTGCGCACCAAGGCCGAAGGCGCCGACTGGAAACCCGGTGCCGAACTGAAACTGGCGACCCGTTGACCCGGATCGCCGCAAGTCGGTGAAAATGGAGCCCTGCGCCGGCAAATGCCGGCGCCTCGCTTTTCCCCTAAAGATAACGACATTCGCTCAGTGACTTCAACTTCCTCCAAGCCTCACGACCTCCAGTCCCTCGATACCTTGACCGGAGGCGCCTTCACCGCGCCCACCTCGGGCGAGCGCGCCCAGCGCATCCGGGACTGGCTCGCGGCCAACCCGTCGCCCGAGCAGATGCAGGACGTCTTCAAGGAACTGAGCGGGCGCGACAAGGGCGCCGCCCGGCTGCTGCGCGAGAAGCTCGACGAGCTCAAGCGCGCCAAGGGGCAGGAGGCGATCGCCGTCGAATGGGCGCACAAGGCCGAGGCCCTGCTGGCCCAGCCGAAGCTCAACATCGCCGATGCGCTGGCCTGGCAGCGTGATGCCGCCAAGGCCGGTGCGCCGCTCTCGCGCGAGCCGCTTGCAGGCTTCAAGGCCCGGCTGGCCGAGCGCGTGAAGGGGATCGAGGACCTGCAGCATCGCGCGCAGGTGCATCGCGAGGCGGCGGTGCTGCTGGCGCAGCGCTTCGAAGTGCTCTCGACCAAGAGCTGGCGCGATGCCCAGGGGGTCGAGGAGGCGCTGCGCGCCGACGTCGCCCACTGGCAGCAGCAGGCGGCCGAGATCACGGCGGACCCCAACTGGAGCAGTCTGGACGCCCGTTTCGCGCCGCAACTCGACTCCTCCAAGGCGCAGCTGCTGGTGGTTTCCGAAGCCTTCAACGGTGCACTGGCGCTGGCCGTGGCCGCCGCGGCGGACGCCGCCGCGGCGCTGCCGCCGGTGCCCGTGTGGGCCGACGAACTGCGCGTGGCCCGTGGCGGCACGGCCGAAGCCGCGCCCGCCGCAGCGGCCAGGCCGGCGGCTCCCAAGGTCGATCCGGAGAAGCGTGCAGCGGCGCAGGATGCGGTGCAAGCCGCGCTCGCCAAGCTCGAGCAGGAAACCGCCGAGGGGCATGGCAAGGCCAGCGCCGGCGCGGCGGCCGCGCTGCGCGCGGTGCTCAAGGAACACGGCAAGCTGGTCGAGGCGCCGCTCGAGGCCCGGGTCCATGCGGCCCTGGTGGCGGCGGGCGAGCTCGAGGGCTGGCAGCGCTGGAGCGCCGACAAGGTGCGCGAAGACCTGGTCGCCAAGGCCGAGGGCCTGCTGAAGCGGCCCGAAGGCCAGGCGCTCGGGGGACGCAAGATGCAGGAGACCCTGCGCGCCCTGCGCGAGCAATGGAAGCAATCCGACCAGGGCGGCGTACCCAACCATGCGCTCTGGAAGCGTTTCGATGAAGCCTGCAACGAAGCCCACAAGGTCGTCGAGGCCTGGCTCGAGAAGGTCCGCGCCGATGCCGCAGAGCACCGCGCGCTGCGCACCGCGTTGATCGAGGAAGTCAAGGCCTGGGCGGCGGAGCATGCCCAGGCGTCGGATCTGAAGGCGCACAACCGCGCGCTGCATCAGTTCGCCGATCGCTGGCGCGATGCAGGCCACGTGGGAGAAAAGGTCTTTGCCGAGCTGCAGGCGCAGTGGAACGAGGCCTTCGGCRCCGCCCGCGCGCCTTTCGAAACGGCGCAAAAAGCCAGCGTCGAGCGCCGCCAGGCCATGATCGCCGAGGCGGCCGAACTCGGCGCGGCGCCGATGCTGCGCATCGATGCGGTCAAGGCGCTGCAGCAGCGCTGGCAGCAGGAGGCGCAATCGGTGCCGCTGGATCGCCGCCACGAGCAAAAGCTCTGGGATGCCTTCCGGGCCCCGATCGACGAGGCCTTCAATCGCAAGACCGCCGAGCGCGAAAAAGTCTCGGCCGCGATGAGCGATCACGATCGTCACGTGCTGAATGCCTCCAAGGCGCTCGAGGCCGCCAACAGCACGGGTGATGCGCAGAAGATCCGCGCCGCGGTGGCCCAGCTGGAAGCCGCGCTGCGCGGAGAAGCGCCACCGCCGGCGCCCAAGGCAACAGCGCCGGCAGCGGCCGCCGATGGACCCGCCATGGGAGCGACCGAAGTGGTGGCCCCGGGCCAGGCTGCGGCCGAGTTCGGCGAGAGCGCCGAGCAGGCGCCCGCACCCGAGGACGCCGAGGCGCTGCCTGTCGCCGCGTCCGCGGACGCAGCTTCGCCCGCGCCCGACCTCGTCGCGCCGGCCGATGGGGCCGATCCTTCCGCCCGCTCCGACGCCGAAGCGGTGCCGGCCAGCCCGGCGCCCGCGCCGAAGCCGGCCCCGAAGCCGGTGATCGCCGTGCGCGGCGACGACCGGCCCGGCAACAAGAAGGCCGATGCCGTGCCCGCCGGGCGCGGCGGCAAGTTCGGCGACCGACGCGATGGCCGCGGGCCTGGCGGCCCGGGTGGCCGTCCCGGTGACCGGGGTGCGCCGGCCGGCGGCGGACGCTTCGGCGACCGCCCGCCGCGCTTCGAGGATCGCGGCCCCCGCTTGGGCGATGCTGCTTTCCGGGCCCAGCGCGAAGCGCTCGAGCGCGCCGATTTCGCGCTGCGCAAGCTGGCTTCGCAAGCCCATGGCGAAGCGCTCACGCAGGTGCTCGGCGCCTGGGAAAAGCGCGACGCCGCGCAGCTGCCCAGCGTCCAGGAACTGGGCCGCGCGGTGACGCCGGCGGTGCGCAGCGGCTGGTCGCAGGCCCTGGGCACCGCGCCCTCGGCCCCGTCGGCCGACGCGGCCGAGGCGCTGTTGCGGCTCGAAATGGCGGCGGAAGTGCCGACGCCGGCCGAGCAGCTGGACGCCCGTCGCGCCTTGCAGCTCAAGCTCCTGACCCGGCGCGGCGACCCGACACCCGAACAGACCTGGGGCCAGGACGCCGGCAAGGTGCTGGCCGCCAGCCACGATGCGGTCTCGGCACGCCGGCTTCAGAACGCACTCAAGGCGCTGCTGCGCAAGTGACGGCGGCGCGGTTGCCCCGGGCGGGGCGACCGCTGCTCAGCGGCTCTGAGGCGCGGTGAAGAACGCGTCGAACATCTGCACCAGCGCGCCGAACTCGGCCTGCAGCGCCGCGCGGTTCACGAAGTAGGCCTCGCACGCCACGGCGAAGAACTCGGCCGGCGACTGGGCCCCGTAGGGGTCCAGCCAGGGCTCCTCGCCGCCGAAACGCTCGGCCAGGATGGCTTTCTCGCGCAGGGCCTCATAGGCCGGCTGCAGCACCGTGAACCAGGCGCTGCGTGCCTCTCGCGCGCTGCGCGTGCCCAGGAAGCCCGGCGGCAGTGGCGGACAGCCATCGGCCGCGCCGCTTCGCATGTCGATCTTGTGGGCGAACTCGTGGATCACGACGTTGTAGCCATCGGCCCGCGTGACGCTGCTGGCCAACACGTCCTGCCAGCTCAGCATCACCGGCCCGCGGTCCATGGCCTCGCCGGCGACGATCTCGTCGTACTGGTGCACCACCCCGGTGGCGTCGGTCACCGTGCGGTGCGCCACCACCTCCGAGGGATGGATCACGATGCCGACGAAATCGTCGTACCAGCGCAGCCCGCTCTTCAGGTGCAGCACCGGCAGCACGGCCTGGGCGGCGACCGCCAGCGCCACCTCGTCGGTGATGGCGAAGCCGTGCGCGCCATGGAACTGCTTGTCCCGAAGAAAGGCCGCGGCCAGTCCGCGCAACCGCTCCAGGTCGGCCGCCGGCCGTTCGGCCAGGAACGGGTAGCGTGCCAGCGTGGCTTGCCAGGCGGCGTCGGGCAGGCGGGCGGGGGCGCGCAGCCGGCGCAGCCAGCCGAACATCAGCGCAGATCGACGCGCTGGGCGCCGGCGCTCGACAGGCACAGCAACTGGGCGCGCGGCGGATGCGCCGCCGCGTCCCAGTCGCTCAGCACGATGCGGCGCAAGCCTTGTCCGAGGTCGTGGATCGCCGGCCTGTGGGTGTGGCCATGCACCAGGGTGCTGGCGCCGGCCTGCCGCAGCCAGGCGCGTGCGGCATCGGCATCGACATCGGCCCACACCATGTCGGCGCTGCGCTTGCGGTCTTCGCTCTGGGCCCGCACCGAACGCGCGAGCGTGCGGCGCTCCTCGAGCGGGCGGGCCAGAAGCGCCTGCTGCCACTCGGGCGTACGCACCTGGTCCCGGAAACGCAGGTACTCGGTGTCCTCGAGGCACAGCGCGTCGCCATGGCTCAGCAGCCAGCGTTCGCCGTGCAGCACCAGCACCGTCGGATCGGCGACCAGCGTCATGCCGCAGCGCGCCGCGAAGTCGGCACCGATCAGGAAGTCGCGATTGCCGTGCATGAAAAAGACCGGCCGCCGCGCGGATGCCGCCCGCAGCACCTCGGCGCATTGCGCTTCGAAACCGGGCAGGGCGGCGGCGTCGTCCCCGACCCAGACCTCGAACAGGTCGCCGAGAATGAACACGGCGTCGGCCGGCGTGGTGTCGAGGTAGCCCTGCCAGGCGTCGACGGTGGCGGGCTCCGCCGCCTGCAGGTGCAGGTCGGAGATGAGGTCGACCGTGCGCCAGGCCGAGGGCGCGACGATCTCGGCGAAAGGCGCCATGCGGGCTGCCAGGGTCATTCCGCAACCTCCGTGCTTCGCACTGCGGTCTTCGCGTCGGGAGCGGCCCAGCGGCTCAGGCCTTGACGACGGCCTTCTCGATCACGACGTCCTCGAGCGGCACGTCGTCGTGGAAACCCTTGCGGCCGGTCTTGGCGGCCTTGATCGCATCCACCACTTCCTTGCCGCCGACGACCTTGCCGAACACCGCATAGCCCCAGCCCTGAGCCGAAGGGGCCGTGTGGTTCAGGAAGCCGTTGTCGGCCACGTTGATGAAGAACTGCGCGGTGGCCGAGTGGGGCGCGTTGGTGCGCGCCATGGCGACCGTGTAGTTGTCGTTCTTGAGGCCGTTGTTGGCCTCGTTCTGGATCTCGGCGCCGCACGGCTTCTGGGTCATGCCGGGCTCGAAGCCGCCGCCCTGGACCATGAAGCCCGGGATCACACGGTGGAACACCGTGTTGTCGTAGTGACCCTTGGTGACGTAGGCGAGGAAGTTCTCGACCGTCTTGGGGGCCTTGTCCTGATCGAGTTCGAGCGTGATGACGCCCTTGTCCTTGATGTGCAGTTCGACTTGCGGGTTGCTCATGGGAGTTCCTTTGTTTACTTCGCCAGGGTGGCGGATTGGATGGTGATGGTTTCGACCGGCACGTCCGGCATGCCGGCCTTGATGCCCGTGCGTGCGGCGCGGATCTTGTCGACCACGTCGGCGCCCGAGACCACCTTGCCGAACACCGCGTAGCCGTGGCCATCGGGGTTCGGTGCGTCGAGCATGGTGTTGTCCTTCACGTTGATGAAGAACTGCGCGGTGGCGGAGTTCGGGTCCGACGTGCGCGCCATGGCGATCGTGTACTTGTCGTTCTTCAGACCGTTCTTGGCCTCGAGCGGGATCGGCGCGCGGGTCGGCTTCTGCTTCAGGTCGGGTGTGAAGCCGCCGCCCTGGATCATGAAGCCGTCGATGACGCGGTGGAACACCGTGCCGTCGTACTGCTTGTCCTTGACGTACTGGAGGAAGTTCTCGACCGTCTTGGGCGCCTTGTCGGGCGCCAGTTCGATCACGATGTCGCCGGCCGAAGTGGCGAGCTTGACGCGCGGGGCGCCTTGCGCCCAGCTGGTGGCGGCGCTTCCGGCGACAGCGAGCATTGCGGCCAGGGCCAGCGCCCGGCGGCGCGAAAGGGCTTGAAGAATCACGGTTGGATCGCTTTCGGATGGATGCGCCTCGGCGCGGTCTGGAAAGGGGAAGTCAGTTGCGCACCGGCTTGCGGGCGGCCGGGATCGCCGGCGGCAGGGCMGCGGAGACTGGCACGCCGAACATCTGGCGCACCAGCGCGAGCTTGGGCGGCACCGTGGCGTTGCCGGCCTCCAGCTTCAGCGCGCGGTCATAGGACTGGGCCGCCAGCCGTGCGTAGACGTCGCCGAGGTTCTCGTGCGCGGTCGCGTAGTCGGGGTTGAGCTTGATCGCCATCTCGAGCGCGGCCCGCGCCTTGTCGAACTGGCTCTGGGCTGCATAGAGCGCGGCCAGATTGTTGTAGGGCTCGGGCAGTTCCGGGAAATCCTGCGTCAGCGCCGTGAAGGCCGCGACCGCGTCGGCCTGCTTGCCCTGCTCGGTCAGGATCACGCCGCGCAGGAAGCGCATCTGCGGGTCGCGCGGCTTGCCGGCGATGTAGGCGTCCGCCTTGGCCAGCGCCTGGTCGGCCTTGCCCTGGCGCAGCAGGGTGTTGACGTCGGCGTAGTCGTCCGCGTGGGCGGCGCCGACCAGCAGCGCGAGCAGGAGTGCGGCGAGGATCCGGAAGGTGCGGGGCATGAAAGAGGAGGGGTAGAAAGCGGCGTGCTGCATGAAGCCTCGAGAGTAGGAGGGGACGCGGGCCTCGTAAACACGCGGAAAACATCCGGCGGTGGCCGTTTATACTGGGCGTGATTGTAGCCGAGGGGCCATCTCCAGCCGTTCGTCGCCACACCCCCCGTCACCCCTGAAAAACCCCCATCGTTCGCCCGTTCCAGCACGTGCGCGAATCGACGTTTCCGAGCCTCATGAGTCTTCGCATCTACAACACGCTCTCGCGTGAACTGGAGAAATTTTCCCCTCTGCAACCCGGCAGGGTGCGCATGTACGTGTGCGGCATGACGGTCTACGACTACTGCCACCTGGGCCATGCGCGTTCGATGATCGCCTTCGACGTGGTGCAGCGCTGGCTCAAGACCTCGGGCCTGGTAGTGGACTACGTGCGCAACATCACCGACATCGACGACAAGATCATCCGCCGCGCGGTCGAGAACGGCGAGAGCATCCGGGCACTCACCGATCGCATGATCGACGCCTTGCACGAAGACGCCGACGCACTCGGCATCGAACGGCCTACACACGAGCCGCGCGCCACGGAGTTCATTCCGCAGATGCTGTCGATGATCTCCACGCTCGAGCAAAAGGGCCTGGCCTACCGCTCGTCCAACGGCGACGTGAACTTCGCCGTGCGCAAGTTCCCCGGTTACGGCAAGCTCAGCGGCAAGACGCTCGACGAGCTGCATGCCGGCGAGCGCGTGGCCGTGCTCGACGGCAAGGACGACCCGCTCGATCCGGTGCTCTGGAAGAGCGCCAAGCCGGCCGAGCCCGACGAGGTCAAGTGGGCCAGCGACTTCGGCGCCGGCCGTCCCGGCTGGCACATCGAGTGCTCGGCCATGGCCTGCCAACTGCTCGGCGAGACCCTCGACATCCATGGCGGCGGCGCCGACCTGCAGTTTCCGCACCACGAGAACGAGATCGCGCAGAGCGAAGGCGCGAATGGCAAGCCGCTGGCCCGCACCTGGATGCACAACGGCTTCATCAACATCGACGACGAGAAGATGTCCAAGAGCCTGGGCAATTTCTTCCTGATCCGCGACGTGCTGAAGAAATTCGACGCCGAAACCGTGCGCTTCTTCGTCGTCCGGGCGCACTACCGCAGCCCGCTCAACTACAGCGACGTGCATCTGGGCGACGCGCGCAATTCGCTGCGGCGGCTGTACAACGCGCTCGCCCTGGTGCCGCCGGCCCCGGTGGCGATCGACTGGGGCAACCCCTATGCGGCGCGCTTCAAGGCGGCGATGGACGAAGACTTCGGCACCCCCGAAGCCGTGGCCGTGCTGTTCGATCTGGCGGGTGAGGTCAATCGCACGCAGTCGCGCGAGACGGCCGGCCTGCTGAAGGCGCTGGCCGGTTGCCTGAACCTGCTGCAAGCCGATCCGCAGGCCTTCCTGCAGGCCGGCAGCACGCTCGACGAGGCCACCATCCAGGCCCTGATCCAGCAGCGCGCCGATGCCAAGGCAGCGAAGAACTTCGCCGAGGCCGACCGCATCCGCGGCGAGCTGCTGGCCCAGGGCATCGTGCTGAAGGACTCGGCGAGCGGCACCACCTGGACCTCGGCGCAGTGAGCGCCGCCACCCGCACCATGGCCGCCAAAGAGCCGATCGTCCAGGTCTTCACGCCCGATTACTGGGAGGACGCCTGCAAGCACCTGGCCCGGAAGGACCGCGTCATGAAGCGGCTGATCCCGCGCTTCGGCGACGTCCGCCTGGAGTCGCGCGGCGACCCATTCACGACCCTCGCACGCAGTATCGTCGGCCAGCAGATTTCGGTGCCGGCGGCGCAGACGGTCTGGCGCCGCTTCGTGGAGCTGCCGCGCAAGCTGACGCCGGCCAGCGTGCTGAAGCTCAAGGTCGACGACATGCGCGGCGCCGGCCTCTCGGTGCGCAAGGTCGAATACCTGGTCGACCTGGCGATCCATTTCGACTCGGGCGCGGTGCACGTCGACGCCTGGGAAAACATGTCCGACGAGATGATCATCGCGGAACTGATCGCGATCCGCGGGATCTCTCGATGGACCGCCGAGATGTTCCTGATCTTCCACCTGATGCGGCCCAACGTGCTGCCGCTGGACGATCCGGGCCTGATCACCGGCATCAGCCAGAACTATTTTTCGGGCGATCCGGTCAGCCGCAGCGACGCCCGCGAGGTGGCGGTCGCCTGGGCGCCGTATTGCAGCKTGGCGACTTGGTATATTTGGCGATCGCTCGACCCGCAACCGGTCGTTACTGAATAACAGGAGAAGACGTTGGCGAAACGAACCTTTCTCGACTTCGAGCAGCCCGTGGCCGAGCTCGAAAGCAAGATCGAAGAACTGCGTTATGTACAGACCGAATCCGCGGTCGACATCTCTGAAGAAATCGATCAGCTGGGCAAGAAAAGCCTGCAGCTCACCAAGGACATCTACAGCGACCTGACGCCCTGGCAGATCACCAAGATCGCCCGCCATCCCGAGCGCCCCTACACGCTCGACTACGTGAACGAGATCTTCACCGACTTCGTCGAGCTGCATGGCGACCGCCACTTCTCGGACGACCTGTCGATCGTCGGCGGCCTGGCGCGCTTCAACGGCACGCCCTGCATGGTGCTGGGCCACCAGAAGGGCCGCGACACCAAGGAGCGCACCGCGCGCAACTTCGGCATGAGCAAGCCCGAGGGCTACCGCAAGGCGCTCAGGCTCATGAAGACGGCCGAGAAGTTCAAGCTGCCGGTCTTCACCTTCGTCGACACACCGGGCGCCTATCCGGGCATCGACGCCGAGGAGCGCGGCCAGTCGGAGGCCATCGGCCGCAACATCTTCGAGATGGCGCAGCTCGAGGTGCCGATCATCGTCACCATCATCGGCGAGGGCGGCTCCGGCGGCGCGCTGGCGATCTCGGTCGGCGACCAGCTGGTGATGCTGCAGTACTCGATCTATTCGGTGATCAGCCCCGAAGGCTGCGCCTCGATCCTCTGGAAGACCAGCGATCGCGCCCAGGAAGCCGCGGATGCCCTGGGCATCACGGCGCACCGCCTCAAGGCGCTGGGCCTGGTCGACAAGATCGTCAACGAACCGGTCGGCGGCGCGCATCGCGACCACCGCCAGATGGCGGCCTTCCTCAAGCGCGCGCTCAACGACTCGTTCCGCCAGGTCAGCGACCTGTCGACCAAGGACCTGCTGAACCGCCGCTACGAGCGGCTGCAGAGCTACGGCCGTTTCGCCGACACCAAGGCCGACAGCGGCAAGTAGGGCGCCGCGGCCGCTGGCCGCCGTTTCGCCCGTCGCCATGGAAAACCCCGCCGTCCACGCACTCGCGGCCTGGCCGGCGCCGCTGCCTTTGGCGGTCGCCTACAGCGGCGGCGCCGATTCCACCGCCTTGCTGCATGCCGCCGCCGCGCGCTGGCCGGGGCAGGTGCATGCGCTGCACGTGCATCACGGGCTGCAGCAGGCGGCCGATCGCTTCGAGAGCCATTGCGCGACCACTTGCGCGGCCCTGGGCGTGCCCTTGCACGCGGCCCGCGTCGATGCCCGCCACGCGAGCGGCGAGAGCCCGGAGGATGCCGCGCGCCGCGCTCGCTACGCCACGCTGGCGGCGCTGGCGCTGGCGCAGGGGCTGCGGCACGTGGCGCTGGCCCAGCACGCCGATGACCAGGTCGAGACGATGCTGATCGCGCTCGGCCGCGGCGCCGGGCTCGACGGGCTGGCCGGCATGCCGCGCCGCATGGAGCGGCACGGCGTGAGCTTTCACCGGCCGCTGTTGGAACTCCGGGCCGATGCGCTGCGCGAATGGCTCGCCGCCGCCGGCGTGAGCCACATCGAAGACCCCAGCAACAGCGATCTGCGCTTCACGCGCAACCGGATCCGCCAGTTGCTGCTGCCGGCCCTGCAGGCGGCGCTGCCGCAGTACCGCGACACCTTTGCGCGCTCGGCACGCAATGCCGCCAGGGCCTCCGTCCTGCTCGCGGGGCTGGCCGAGCAGGATCTGGCCGAGGCCGGTTCGCCGCCGGCGCTGGCCGTGTTGCGGGCGCTGCCGCAGGAGCGTCTGGCCAATGCGCTGCGCCACTGGCTGCGGCGCGACCATGGCGCGGTGCCCAGTGAAGCGCAGCTCTTGCAGCTGCAGGCGCAGATCGCCGCCTGCAGCACGCGGGGGCACCGGATCCGCCTCAAGATCGCGGCCGGGCGGGTCGAGCGGGAAGGCGGCGTGCTGCGTTGGTACAATGCTTCGCCCTTGTCGTAGCCCGCAGCCTTGGCGCTGAGTTCGGCTCGGCGGGCGCACGGATTCCGGCATTGCGGCGTCCGAACCCTTCTCTTTGACTTCACCCATGGCATTGATCGTTCATAAATACGGCGGCACGTCGATGGGCTCGACCGAGCGCATCCGCAATGTCGCCAAACGCGTCGCCAAGTGGGCGCGCGCCGGCCACCAGATGGTCGTGGTCCCGAGTGCCATGAGCGGCGAGACCAACCGCCTGCTCGGCCTGGCCAAGGAACTGGCGCCCGGCAATGCCGGCACCACCTACGCCCGCGAACTCGACATGCTTGCCGCCACCGGCGAGCAGGCTTCATCGGCCCTGTTGGCGATCGCGCTGCAGGCCGAGGGCCTCGAGGCCGTGAGCTATGCGGGCTGGCAGGTCCAGGTCAAGACCGACAGCGCCTACACCAAGGCGCGCATCGAGAGCATCGACGACGATCGCGTGCGCGCCGACCTCGACGCCGGCCGCGTCGTCGTCATCACCGGTTTCCAGGGCGTGGACGAGGGCGGCAACATCACCACCCTCGGGCGCGGCGGCAGCGACACCTCGGCGGTGGCGATCGCGGCGGCGCTGAAGGCCCACGAGTGCCTGACCTTCACCGACGTCGACGGCGTCTACACCACCGACCCGCGCGTGGAGCCCGACGCGCGCCGGCTCAAGACCGTGAGCTTCGAGGAAATGCTCGAGATGGCGAGCCTGGGCTCCAAGGTGCTGCAGATCCGCTCGGTCGAATTCGCCGGCAAGTACAAGGTGCCGCTGCGCGTGCTGTCGAGCTTCACGCCCTGGGACATCGACATCGAGGAAGAAGCCAAGTCCGGCACGCTGATCACTTTCGAGGAAGACGAAAACATGGAAAAAGCCGTCGTATCCGGCATTGCCTTCAACCGCGACGAAGCCAAGATCTCGGTGCTCGGCGTGCCCGACAAGCCGGGCATCGCGTACCACATCCTCGGCGCCGTCGCGGACGCCAACATCGAGGTCGACGTGATCATCCAGAACCTGAGCAAGGACGGTCGCACCGACTTCAGCTTCACGGTGCATCGCAACGACTACGCCAAGGCGATCGACCTGCTCAGGGACAAGGTGCTGCCCACGCTGGGCGCGGCCGACATCGTCGGCGACACCAAGATCTGCAAGGTCAGCATCGTCGGCATCGGCATGCGCAGCCACGTCGGCGTGGCGAGCAAGATGTTCCGCGTGCTCAGCGAAGAGGGCATCAACATCCAGATGATCTCGACCAGCGAGATCAAGACTTCGGTCGTGATCGACGAAAAATACATGGAACTCGCGGTCCGCGCGTTGCACAAAGCCTTCGATCTGGACCTGCCGACGGCTTGAACGTGGCATAATCGACGGCTCAGGAACTGTGACCGAGTGGCCGAAGGTGCTCCCCTGCTAAGGGAGTATGGGGTGTAGAGCCTCATCGAGGGTTCGAATCCCTCCGGTTCCGCCAGACATCGTCTTGGACGATCCCAAAAAGCCCCGCTGCATTCGTGCTGCGGGGCTTTTTCCATTGGGGACCGCATCCATCGTCGAACCAGCGCGGCGGGGCGGCGGGTGAAATCGGTTCACGCTCGGTTTCGGGGCACAGCGTGGCCTCCGGCCATTTCTCCTGAGTACTTTCTCATTGCTTCTCGATCGCGCGAGGACTAAGCTGCGCGCACGTCGGATGACGATGAAAAAGGAGGCACCCGTCCCCGAGGCGCTGGACCCGATGCTCTCGCTGTTCAAGGGGGCGCGGCCGCCGGTGACCGCCATACCGGCCAGGTCTATGTGTTCGATCGCGAGGCCCGGTTGGTCTGGCACACCAGCGAGCTACCGCCGGCAGCGGAGGTCATGGCTGCGTTGCGGCGCGTTGCGTAGGGTGGTCCAGGTCGCCGGGTAACATCCCTGCATGCCCGAATTCACCCTCGAACTTGCCTCCGTCGTCGCTGTGACCTTTGCCTCCATCATGACCGTCGGCTTCGCCTGGCGCGAACGCAAGTGGGGTCCGGCGCTCATGATGGTCGGCATCGTGGGCTTCCTGGCCATCATCGCGTACGGCATCGTGCCGAGGTTCTGAGCCAGGGTCGGGGTTCGGAGACGACCCTCGCTATTCGACGATCAGCCCCTTCAACGCCGGGTCGGCCTCGGGCACGCTGAACTTCATGCCCTTGAGTGTCTTGACCAGCAATTGCGCGACCATCAGGTTGCGGTGCCGCTTGCTGTCGGCCGGAATCACGTGCCAGGGCGCCTCGTCGGTCGAGGTGGCGACCAGCGCCTTGTCGTAGGCCTGCTGGTAGGCATCCCATTTCTTGCGGACCTCGAGATCGGCCAGCGCGAACTTCCACTGCTTGCCGGGTTCGTCGATGCGGGCCTGCAGGCGCTCGCGCTGCTCGTCCTTGCTGATGTGCAGCATGCACTTCACGATCACGGTGCCGGTCTGGGTCAGCAGCCGTTCGAAGTCGTTGATCAGCGCGAAGCGCTGCCGCGTCTMGTCCTTGYCGATCGTGCCCTCGACCACCGGCACCAGCACGTCCTCGTAGTGGCTGCGGTTCCACACGGTGATGTCGCCGGTGCGCGGCGCCGCGGCATGGCAGCGCCACAGGAAGTCGTGCGCGCGCTCCTCCTCGGTCGGGGCCTTGAAAGCGGTTACCTTGACGCCCAGCGGCGAGGTGCGCGAGAACACCCAGCGGATCGTGCCGTCCTTGCCGCTGGTGTCCAGGCCCTGCAGCACCAGCAGCAGCTTGCGCCGCCCTTCGGCGTGCAGCAGGTTCTGCAGCGTGTCGAGTTCGATGGCCAGGGCATCGAGCTCGGCGCGCTGCGCATCGTCGTTGCCCTCGAGAAAGGGCGTCTCGGCGGGGTCGACGCCCGCCAGGCTGAACTTGCTGTCGACGCGGTACTTCTTGAAGCTGGCCATCGGTGGGGGTTCCTTCACTCGTTGTCGTCGGGCTCGAGCGAGGCGCTCCAGCGGTTGTCCCAGTCGGCGCGGCGGGCGCCGTCGAGCTCGCGCCGGTCGCGCTTGGTGGGCCGGCCCTGCTCGATGGCGAGCGCCGGTTCGCTGCCGAGCCGGCGCTGTTCGCGCGCGGCGGCCTGCGCCGCCAGGCTCTCGGGCGTCTCTTCGTAGAGCTGCTGCGCGACCGGGGCCGGGCCGCGCTGGCCGCTGATGCCGCGCACCCGCACCACGCGCGACAGGCTGCCGAGCCGCATCGTCACCGTGTCGCCCACCTTGACTTCGCGCGAGGCCTTGGCGACGTCGCCGTTGACCTGCACGCGGTTCTTGCCGATTTCCTCGGCGGCGAGCGAGCGCGTCTTGAAGAAGCGCGCGGCCCAGAGCCATTTGTCGATGCGAAGACGGTCCATGTGTCAGCGATTGTCGCGCGCCTGCGGGAATCGCACGACAGCGTCGAGCCCGATGGTCCGTCCGTCGGCTGTCCGGTTCTCCAGCGCGATGCTGCCGCCCAGCGCCAGCACGATCTCGCGGCAGATCGCCAGCCCGAGGCCGGAGCCGCTGGCGACGTCGCCGGCTGCGAAGGGCGCGAACAGGCGTTGCCGCAACTCGTCGGAGATGCCCCGGCCGTGGTCGCTCACCACCAGCAGCGCCGTGTCGCCTTCGGCATGCACCCTCACCGTCAG
>NZ_JBFUCI010000114.1:0-15420 GCF_056405335.1 Variovorax sp. P1_H12_2 | reverse complement strand
CTGCAAATTGTTGCCGGTGGCGCCGATCACGCGGATCTCCTGCAGATCGCTTTGCGAGGCCAGGTGCGCGGCTTCGCGCCGCGCGGCCATGCCGGCGGTGGTGGCGGCAAGGTGTTCGTGCCGCGCGACGCGCAAAGGCCGCGTGGGTTCAAGCCGACGCGCTGAGCTTGAGCGGTCGCGAGGCCGCATGTTGCTCTGAACGAAGCCCGCACTTGTGCGGGCTTTGTCGTTGTTGGCGGGCCCCGTCCGTCAAAGCGGCAGCTGCGTGGTCGACAGGACCTGTTTCAGCACCATGAACGTCCGGATCTGCCGCACGCCCGGCAGGTACAGCAGCTGCTCCGCGTGGAGGCGGTTGTAGCTGTCGTTGTCGCGCGTGCGCACGAGCATGAAGTAGTCGAATTCGCCGGTCACCACGTGGCACTCGAGGCAGCCCGACACCTTCTGCACGGCCTTCTCGAAGTCGGCGAACGACTCGGGCGTGGAGCGGTCGAGCACCACGCCGATCATCACCAGCGTGCCGCAGTCCAGCGCGGCCGGGTCGAGCAGCGCGACCACGCCCTTGATCAGCCCCATCGACTTGAGCCGCTCGACGCGCCGCAGGCAGGCCGGCGCGCTGAGGTTGACCTTGGCGGCCAGCGCCACATTCGACACCGAGGCGTCGCGCTGCAGCGCGCGCAGGATCGCGCGGTCGGTGCGATCGAGCTCATTCTTGGTTGGTAATTTTGTTGCGTACATTGAGAAAAAAGCAAAATAAAAACAATGATTCGCAGGCAATGACGAAGGTTTGGCGCAAGAAATCACTCTACTTCGCAACCATCGAAATGTCGATTGTCTCTACGATTCCGTTCATGTCTTGAACCAGGAGCCGTTGCAATGAACCTCGCCCAATTCCCTCGCTACCCGCTCACCTTCGGCCCCACGCCGATCCAGCCGCTCAAGCGGCTGAGTGCCCATCTGGGCGGCAAGGTCGAGCTGTTTGCCAAGCGGGAGGACTGCAACAGCGGCCTCGCGTTCGGCGGCAACAAGACCCGCAAGCTCGAGTACCTGATCCCCGAGGCGCTCGAAGGTGGCTACGACACGCTGGTGTCGATCGGCGGCATCCAGTCGAACCAGACGCGCCAGGTGGCGGCGGTGGCGGCACACCTCGGCCTCAAGTGCGTGCTGGTGCAGGAGAACTGGGTCAATTATTCCGATGCGGTGTACGACCGGGTCGGCAACATCGAGATGTCGCGCATCCTGGGCGCCGACGTGCGGCTCGACGCGGCAGGATTCGACATCGGCATCCGCAAGAGCTGGGAAGACGCGCTGGAGAGCGTGCGCCGGGCCGGCGGCAAGCCGTTCCCGATTCCGGCCGGCTGCTCCGAACACCCGAAGGGCGGGCTCGGCTTCGTGGCCTTCGCCGAAGAGGTGCGCCAACAGGAGGCGGAACTCGGCTTCAAGTTCGACTACATCGTGACCTGCGCGGTCACCGGCAGCACGCAGGCCGGCATGGTGGTCGGCTTCGCGGCCGACGGGCGCGCCGACCGCGTGATCGGGATCGATGCGTCGGCCAAGCCGCAGCAGACCTTCGACCAGATCCTGCGCATCGCGAAGCACACGGCGGCGCTGGTCGATCTGGGGCGTGACATCACCGACAGGGACGTGGTGCTCGACACCCGCTTCGGCGGCCCCGAATACGGGCTGCCGAACGAAGGCACGCTCGAGGCCATCCGCCTCAGTGCGCGGCTCGAGGCCATGCTGACCGACCCGGTGTACGAGGGCAAGTCGATGCACGGGATGATCGAGAAGGTGCGGCTCGGCGAGTTCCCGGCCGGCTCCAAGGTGCTCTACGCGCACCTGGGCGGCGTGCCGGCGCTCAACGCCTACAGCTTCATCTTTCGCAACGGCTGAGCGAGGCGGAGACAGCACTGCCGGTCGGTGCGATGGATCGGGGAACCGGGGTGCAACTGGTCACCGCCGTCCCATCAGTGGAAACGCGAACATGCCTTGCTTTTAGTTGACACATGAACCGATGAAAAGTAATGTATTAAAGCCCCATCCACTTCCAACCTCGACTGCAACCCATGAAAATCGCAATCCTCGGTGGCGGCCACGGCGCCTATGCCGCCGCCGCCGACCTGTCCGAAGCCGGCCATGAAGTGCGTCTCTGGCGCCGCGACGCCGCTGCGCTGGCACCGGTGGTGCAGGCCGCATCGATCACGCTGAAGGATGCGCAGGGCAGCCGCGACGTGAAGATCGCCCTGGCCACGGCCGATATCGGCGCGGCGCTGCGCGATGCCGAGCTGATCGTCATTCCGACGCCGGCGATCGCCCAGGAGGACATCGCCCGCGCCATGGCGCCGCACCTGGTCGACGGCCAGGTGGTGTTCCTGCCCCCGGGCACCTTCGGCAGCTACGTGATGGCGCGCCGGGTGGCCGAGGCCGGCAGCCGCGCCGACGTCGCCTGGGCCGAGACCGGCACGCTGCCCTATCTGGCGCGCAAGCACGGCGAGCGCGAGGTGAACGTGACGATCCGCGCCATCCGCCTGCCGACCGGCGTCTATCCGGCGCGCAAGGAAGCCCAGGCGATCGAGGTGATCCGCAAGGCCTATCCCGCGGTGCACGGCTGCGGAGATGCCCTCTCCGGTGCTCTGATGAACGCCGGCCCGGTGATCCATCCGCCGCTGATGGTGATGAATGCCGCGCCGCTGCAGCATTTCGAGCGCTGGGACATCCACAACGAGGGCACGCAGCGCGCGGTGCGCGACGTGACCGACCGGCTCGACCAGGAGCGCATCGCGGTGCGCGAGGCGCTGGGGCAGGGGGCGCCGCACTATCCGCTGGCCGACCACTACAACAACGACCAGTGGATGTACGGCGATGCCCACAAGCAACTGGTGAAGTCGGGCGACTGGCGCGAGAACATCGACCTCTACACGCACCGCTACATCACCGAGGACACCGAGCTCGGGCTGGCCTTCCTGGCCTCGGCCGCGCGCTTTGCCGGCGTCGATGCGCCGATCGCGCACGGGCTGCTGGCCATCGTCGGCGGCTTCCTCGGCCGCGACCTGCGCCGGGGACCGCGCACGCTGGAGACGCTGGGTCTTTCGGACCTGACGCCGGCTCAGCTCAAGGCGAGGCTGCACGATGGGCGCTGAACGGCCTCGTTTCGCGGCCGTCGGCGCGGGCCGGATGGGCCGCGGCATCGCGATCGCCTTCGCCTATGCGGGCCATCGGATCTCGCTGGTCGACCTGCGCCCACGCAGCGACGAGGCCTGGCAGAAGCTGCGCGGCGAGGCCGAGGCCGAGATCGAAGCCAGCCTTGCGGGGCTGGCCCAGCTCGGCATGATCGACGCGGCGCAGGTCGYTGCGATCGCGGCGCGGGTCGAGTTCGTGCCTGCGGCAGGCGCACCGGCCGCGCTGGCCGCGGCGGAACTGCTGTTCGAGGGCGTGCCCGAGACGCTGGAGGCCAAGCGTGAGGCCTTCGAGGCGCTCAACCGGCATTGCCGCGACGACGCGATCCTCACGTCGACCACCAGCAGCATCCTCGTGACGCAGCTGGCGGCGCTGGTGCGCCGGCCCGAGCGCTTTCTCAACATGCACTGGCTCAACCCGGCCTATGTGATCCCGGTGGTCGAACTGAGTTGCCATCCCGCCACCGACCCGGGCGTGCTCGCGCGCACCAAGGCCTTGATGGAGGCGATCGGCAAGCTGCCGGTGGTCTGCGGCGCCACGCCCGGCTACATCGTGCCGCGGCTGCAGGCGCTGGTGATGAACGAGGCGGCCCGCATGATCGAGGAGGGCGCCGCCACCGCGGAAGAGATCGACAAGGCCACGCGCTACGGCCTGGGCCTGCGCTTCGCGGCGCTCGGCGTGGTCGAGTTCATCGACTTCGGGGGCTGCGACATCCTGCATCACGCGAGCCGCGAGATGTCGGCCTCGATCGACAAGGCGCGCTACACCGCGCCGGCCATCGTGGACCGGATGGTGCAGGAGGGGCGGCTGGGGCTGAAGAGCGGCAGCGGCTTCTACGCCTACGAAGGGCGCGACGTCGGCGCCTATCGCCGCGACGTGCTGTCGCGCACGCTCGGCATGCTCAAGCACGCGGGTCTCTGGCAACCGCCCGCCGCAGAGACGCTGGAATGACCACCCGGCGCGCCTTCGCCGACCTGTCGGTGGGGCAGGTGCACTACGCCGAATGCGGCGCCACCCAGGCGCCGCCGGTGCTGCTGCTGCACCAGTCGCCGCGCAGCTGGACCGAGTACCGCGAGGTGCTGCCGCTGCTCGGCCAGCGGTACCGCGCGATCGCCATGGACACCGCCGGCTTCGGCGACTCGGCCGCGGGCGACGGGCCGGCCCGCATCGAAGGCTGGGCCCGCGTCGCCATCGAGCTGCTCGATGCGCTGCAGATCGAACGCGCGGACGTCGTGGGCCACCACACGGGGGGCGTGATCGCGGTCGAGATCGCGGCCAGTTTTCCGCAGCGGGTGCGCGGCCTGGTGCTGTCGTCCACGCCTTTCACCGACTCGAACTTCCGGCGCGCGCGCGCCGGGCGGCCGCCGATCGACGAAGTCGCGCCCAGCGGCGACGGCTCCCATCTCGCCGCCCTGTGGCAACGGCGCCAGGGCTTCTACCCGGCCGGTCGGCCGGAGCTGCTGGAAGCCTTCGTGCGCGATGCGCTGCGCGCCAGCGGCAGCCCCGAGGACGGCCATCGCGCGGTCGCCGCCTACCGGATGGAGGACTCCATCCATCGCGTGCTGCAGCCGACGCTGATCCTGCGCGCCACCGAGGACCCCTTCGCCTCGCCGCATGCGGCCGAACTGCAGCGCGAGCTGGCGAATGCGCGCACCGTCGACATCGCGGGCGGCATGGTGCCGCTGCCCGACCAGCTGCCGGAGGCCTTCGCGGCCGCGGTGCTCGAATTCCTGGAGACGCTGGCATGAAGGCGGTGCGCGTGCATGCCTTCGACGCGCCGCCCACTGTGCAGGAGCTGCCCGAGCCGCAGCTGCGCCCGGGCCGCACGATCGTGCGCATGGAGGCCGCCACGGTCGGCCACATCGACCGCACGGTCTGGCGAGGCAGCTTCCTGAAACACCCGCCCTTTCCCTATACGCCGGGCGTCGAGGCCGCGGGCGTCGTGGTCGCGAGCGCCAGCCTGGCCGCGGGGCAGCGCGTATGGCTGCGCGGCAGCGGCCTGGGCACGCTGGCCGACGGCACCTGGTGCGAGCAGATCGATGCGCCCGACGAGGCGCTCGGCCTGCTGCCGGACGCGGTGCCCGCGACCCTCGGCTCGGCCTTCTTCTCGCCCTGCACCTCGGCCTGGGTCGCGCTGCACGAAGTCGCCCGCGTTCGCGCCGGCGAGCGCGTGCTGGTGACGGGCGCTACCGGTGCGGTCGGCTCGCTGGTGGTGCAGCTCGCGCTCGATGCCGGTGCCGAAGTCACGGCGGTGGTGAGCCGCGCGGCGCAGGCGCCGTCGATCCCGGCCGCGGCAAAGGTGCTGGTGCTGGGGGACGACCCGTCCGCGACGTTGGCATCCGCGTCCGCTGACCTGCTGGTCGACACCGTCGGCGGACCGGTGCTTGCGGCCGCCCTGATGCAGGTGCAGGCCGGCGGCCGCGCGGTGCTGGTCGGCTACACCGCGGGCAACACGCTGGCCCTGGACCTTGCGCATTTCCTGCAGCGCGACGTGTCACTGCTGCCGCTCAACATGTTCCGCCGCGAAGCCGCCGGCCGCGCGGCGGCACCGGAGCTGCTGGCGCGGCTGGCCGACGGCAGGCTGCGGCTGGAAGTGCAGCCCTTCGCACTGGAAGAGGCCGCGGCCGCCATGGACTGGATCGGCCAGCGCGGCCATCGCGGCCGCGCGGTGCTGGTGCCTCGTCGCTGAGGCGCGCTCGCCTCACTCGTCGTCTTCGGCCGCCTCGCCCGGCGCACGCGCGTGCAGCTCGATGATGTGGCGCAGCGTGCTCTTGAGTTCCTCGGCGCGCTGCAGCCCGAAGGGCTCGAGCACGCGCAGCTCATGTTCGCGCGCCAGATCCATCAGGTGCTCGACCGCCTGCGTGCCCTGGGGCGTGATGCGCACCAGGGTGACACGCCGATCACTTTCATGAGGCAGGCGCTCGATCTGGCCCCGGGCTTCCATCCGGTCCAGCAGCCGCGTCACGGTCGGCTGCTTGGTCACCGTGACCTGGGCCAGCTGGCCGATGCTGATTGCCGCGCCGCCGGCCAGCGAGGCCATGACGCGCCATTCGGACACCGAAAAACCATGCTGGCGCGCGACCCGATGGAACTCGGACGAGATCAGCTGGCTCGCCTGCGCCAGCAGCGCGGGCAGGTAGTCGTCGACGAAGCGGCGGCCGGGCGCTGCCGCCTTTTCACTGAACGGCCCTGGACCCGTGGCGGGCACGATGCTTGCTTGTCTAGGGTTATTCATGATTGTGAATACATTCAGTTGTCAACATTATAGAGACCGCGATGTCGAGGTCGACGCGCAAGTCCCACGCATGAAAGGACACCATGGCAGAGCGATCGTTCGTCGAAGAAGTGAAGAAGCTGCGGCTCGCCGACGGCGAGGTGTTCCGCGGTGAAGGCATTCTTGCAGTCACCAAGGCGTTGCTGGAGTCAGGAGTTTCCTATGTCGCCGGCTACCAGGGCGCGCCGATCTCGCACCTGATGGACGTGCTGGCCGACGCGCAGGACATCCTGGCCGAGCACGGCATCCGTTTCGAGAACAGCGCCAGCGAGGCCACCGCCGCCGCGACGCTGGYGGCCTCGGTCAACTACCCGCTGCGCGGCGCCGTGACCTTCAAGGCCACGGTCGGCACCAACGTGGCCTCCGACGCGCTGGCCAACCTGGCCTCGGGCGGGGTGACCGGCGGCGCGCTGATCATCGTCGGCGAGKACTACGGCGAGGGCTCGTCGATCATGCAGGAGCGCAGCCACGCCTTCGCGATGAAGTCGCAGATCTGGCTGCTCGACCCGCGGCCCAACCTGCCCTCGATCGTCGAGGCCGTGAAGCAGGGCTTCGAGTTGTCCGAGGCCAGCCACACGCCGGTGATGCTGCAGCTGCGCATCCGCGCTTGCCACGTGCACGGGCACTTCGTCGCCGGCGACAACCGGCGCGCCAGCTTCACGCTCCAGGACGCGCTCGAGAACCCGCAGCGCGACGTCGGCCGCATCGTGCTGCCGCCGGCCAGCTTCGTGCACGAGCAGGAGAAGGTGCGCGACCGCTGGCCCGCCGCCGTGAAGTTCATCGAGGACCGCCGGCTCAACGAATTCTTCGCCGAGGGCGCCGACGACATCGGCATCATCGTGCAGGGCGGCAGCTACAACACGATGGTGCGCGCGCTCGAGCGCCTCGACCTGGCCGACGTCTACGGCAACTCCAAGGTGCCGCTCTACGTCATGAACGTGGCCTATCCGGTGATCGAGAGCGAGGTGCTGCGCTTCTGCGAGGGCAAGCGCGCGGTGCTGATCGTGGAAGAAGGCCAGCCCAACTTCGTCGAGCAGAACCTGGCGACCATCCTGCGCCAGGCCGGCTCGGCCACCGCGCTGCACGGCAAGGACATGCTGCCGGTGGCCGGCGAGTACACGGCGGCCGAGCTGCTCAAGGGCGCGCGCACCTTCGGCGAACGCTACGGCCGGCTGCAGCCGCTGCCGGCGCCGGTGCGCAAGGTGATCCCGCTCACCGAAGTGGCCGCTGTCGGCGTCGATGGCGCGCTCGAGCCCTCGCTGCCGCTCGGCGACAGCGTCCACGCGCGGCCGCCGGGCTTCTGCACCGGCTGCCCCGAGCGCCCGATCTTCAGCGCCATGAAGCTGGTCGAGCGCGAACTCGGCGCGCATCACGTGAGCGCCGACATCGGCTGCCACCTGTTCTCGATCCTGCCGCCGTTCAACATCGGCAACACCACGATGGGCTACGGGCTCGGCGGCGCGGGCGCCTCGGCGCTCAACGCGCCGGCAGGCAAGCGGGCGATC
The DNA here is from genome assembly GCF_056405335.1 of Variovorax sp. P1_H12_2. NCBI lineage: Bacteria > Pseudomonadati > Pseudomonadota > Betaproteobacteria > Burkholderiales > Comamonadaceae > Variovorax > Variovorax sp. P1_H12_2. The sequence goes on along the minus strand of NZ_JBFUCI010000114.1, from coordinate 7,467 downwards.
TCGGTGATGGGCGACGGCGGCTTCTGGCACAACGGCCTCACCAGCGGCGTCGCCAACGCGGTCTTCAACCGCAGCGACAACCTGACGATCGTGGTCGACAACAACTACACCTCGGCCACCGGCGGCCAGGACATCCTGTCGTCGAACGCCGTGAACGCGACGCGTAGCACCGGCCACGAGATCGAGCGCGCGGTGCGCGGCGTCGGCGTGAAGTGGGTGAAGACGCTGCGCCGCACCTACGACGTCGCCGGCATGCGCGATGCGCTCAAGGACGCGCTGACGACGAAGGAAAAAGGCCCGAAGGTGCTGATCGCGCAATCGGAGTGCATGCTGAACCGCCAGCGGCGCGAGAAGCCGCTGGTGCGCCGCGCGATCGCCGAGGGCAAGCGTTCGGTGCGCGAGAAGTTCGGCGTCGATTCCGACACCTGCACCGGCGACCATTCGTGCATCCGGCTCTCGGGCTGCCCGTCGCTGTCGATCAAGCCCAACCCCGATCCGCTGCGCACCGACCCKGTCGCGACCGTGCTCGACAGCTGCGTCGGCTGCGGCGTCTGCGGCGAGGTCTCGCATGCCGCGGTGCTGTGCCCCTCCTTCTACAAGGCGCAGATCGTCAGCAATCCGAGCCGCTGGGACCGGCTGCGCGAGAGCCTGCGCACGCGGGTGATCGGCTGGCTGCAAAAGGGCGAGGCCAAGCGCCGCGCGGCCTATGCCTTCTGAACCGAATTCCATGATGCGATCCATCGACCCGTTGTTCCATGCCCGCACGGCGCGGCCCTGCCAGGGATACCGCGGAACCGGCTTTGCCGGGCCGCTGGTATCGCCCCCGGTCGGGGGTGGGCGGCTACACGAAGTGAGCCAACCTGGGGGCGAGCCATGATTCAACCGATCAAGATTGCAATTCTCGCGATGGGCGGCGAGGGCGGCGGCGTGCTGGCCGACTGGATCGTCGACATGGGCGAAGCCAACGGCTACCTGGCGCAGACCACCTCGGTGCCGGGCGTGGCCCAGCGCACCGGCGCCACCATCTACTACGTCGAGCTGTACCCCGAGGCGCAGGCCGAGGCCGACGGCGGCCAGCCGGTGCTGGCGCTGATGCCGCTGCCGGGCGACGTCGACGTGGTGCTGGCCTCGGAGCTGATGGAAGCCGGCCGCGCGGTGCAGCGCGGCCTCGTCACGCGCGAGCGCACCACGCTGGTCGCATCGACGCACCGGGTCTATTCGATCGCCGAGAAAAGCGCTTTGGGCGACGGCCGGGTCGACAGCGCCGAATTGCTCAAGCATGCCGAGCGCGCCGCCAAGCGCTTCATCCGTTTCGACATGGCCGAGGCCGCCGAGGCCTCGGGCAGCGTGATCAGCGCGGTGCTGTTCGGCGCGCTCGCGGGCGCCGGCGTGCTGCCGTTCAGCCGGGCCCAGTTCGAGGCCACGATCGAGCGCGGCGGGGTCGGCGTCAAGCCCAGCCTCAAGGCTTTCGGCGAGGCCTTCTCGCGTGCCCAGGGCGCGCCGGAGACGGGCGCCGCGGTGGCCGCCGACGTGCCTGCCGTGCCTCAGCCGCGCCATCCGGGGGTGCGGGCGCTGGTGGAGCGCGTGCAGCAGGACTTCGCTGCGCCCGCGCAGAACTTCCTGCTCGAAGGCGTGCGCCGCCTGATCGACTACCAGGACCTGGACTATGCGGGGCTCTATCTCGACCGCATGGCCGCGGTCGCCCGCCTGCCCGTCGATGACGACGGCCGGCTGCTGAAGGAAATCGCGCGCTGCCTGGCGCTGTGGATGTCCTACGAGGACACGGCGCGCGTCGCGGCGCTCAAGACGCGCGCGACGCGCTTCGAACGGGTGCGCGGCGAGGCCCGGGTGCAGGACGGCCAGGTGCTGGCGATCAACGAATACATGCACCCGCGCCTGCAGGAGATCTGCGAGACGCTGCCGGCCGGCATCGGCCGCTGGCTGATGGACTCGCGGCTGCCGCGCCGGATGGTCGAGCATTTCACGCAGAAGGGCCGCGTGGTCCAGACCAGCTCGCTGCGCGGCTACCTGATGCTGCGCACGGTGGCGGCCTGCAAGCGCTGGCGCCGCTCGACCCTGCGCTACGCCGAGGAGAACCGGCGCATCGAGGACTGGCTCGCGCGCATCGCGGAGATCGCGCCGCGCCATCCCCAGCTGGCGATCGAGATCGCCCAGTGCCAGCGGCTGGTCAAGGGCTACAGCGACACCCACGAACGCGGGCTGCGCAACTACGACACCGTGATGGCGGCCGTGCAGCGCGCGGGCGCGCGACTCGCACCGGCCACCCTGCGCGAGCTGCGCGATGCCGCGCTGGCCGACGAACACGGCCACAAGCTGCAAGCGGTGCTGGTGCAGCACGCGCTCGCCTGACCACGGAAACCTGCCATGTCCGCCCAGCCCCTGACCCTCCAACTGCGCGTCGCCGAGGCGCGCGAACTGAACCCGCTGATCAAGACCTTCAGGTTGCGATCGGACGATGGCGACGCGCTGCCCGGCTTCGCCGCCGGCGCCCACGTCCGCGTGCGGGTCGAACTGTCCGACGGCGCGCACGACTGGCGCCACTACTCGCTGATCAACTTCGCCGTCGACGCCAAGGCCACGGACGCACCCACCGACTACGTGATCGCGGTGCGCAAGGAGGCCGAGGGGCGGGGCGGCTCGCGCTTCATGCACGAGCGCGTGCGCGAAGGCGACCTGCTCACGATCGAGGCGCCCAAGAACGATTTCCCGCTCCACACCGGCCCGGGCGGCACCGTGCTGCTGGCCGGCGGCATCGGCGTGACGCCGCTCGCGAGCATGGCGACGCGGCGCCGCGCCGAGGGCCTGCCGGTGCGCATGCACTACGCCGGCCGCAGCCAGGAGCTGATGGCCTTCGTGCCCGAGCTGCAGGCGCTGCTCGGCGACGATCTGCGCCTGCATGCCGATGTCGAGCAGGGCGGCCCGTTCGACATCGGCGCGATGCTGGACGGCATCCCTGCCGGCGACCGGCTCTACGTGTGCGGCCCCAAGCTGATGCTCGACGCCGTGCTGGCGCAGACGCAGGCCCGCGGCTGGACCCACGACCGCGTGCACTTCGAGCTCTTCACCACGCCGGTGGTGGAGGAGGGCGACCACGCCTTCGAGGTCGAGCTGGCCCAGTCCGGCCAGCGCTTCACGGTGCCGGCCGACCAGAGCATCCTCGACTGCCTGATCGAGCACGGCTGCGACCCGATGTTCGACTGCAAGCGCGGCGAGTGCGGCGTCTGCGCGACGCCCGTGATGGAGGGCGAGATCGACCATCGTGACTACGTGTTGACCGCGCGCGAAAAGGCGCAAGGCAACGTCATGCAGATCTGCATCTCGCGCGCCAAGGGGCCGCGGCTGGTGCTGGACATATGAACACCCCCGAAGCGCCTGCGGCGCCCCGAGTCGCTGCCAGAGGCAGCGGCTCTTMGGGTCCGTCCAAGCCTGCGCAGGCAGGCCTGGAGCCGCGGACCTCAGCCCCTCGAGGGGGCGATACCAGCGGCCCGGCGAAGCCGGTTCCGCGGTATCCCTGGCTTTTGCGGCGCCGGATTCATGCGTCGCGAGAAATCGATAGCGTGGTGAAAAACTGAACTGGAGAGGACCATGAGCAAGTACCGAGGCAACCCCGAAGCGGTGCGCGCGCTGGTGCAGCCCGACCGCGTGCACCGCGACCTCTACACCAGCGCCGAGCTGTTCGAGCTCGAGCAGGAGCACTTCTTCGCCAACACCTGGAACTACGCGGGCCACGAGAGCCAGATCCCGAAGTCCGGCGATTACCTCCACACCGAGCTCGCGGGGCGTCCGCTGATCATCGTGCGCCACACCGACGGCTCGGTGCGCGCGATGATGAACCGCTGCGCGCACAAGGGCTCGCGCCTGGTGACCGCGCCCTGCGGCAACACCGGCAAGTTCTTCCGCTGCCCCTACCACGCCTGGACCTTCAAGACCGACGGCTCGCTGCTGTCGATCCCGCTCAAGAACGGCTACGAAGGCACGCAGCTGCACGAATGCGAATCGGCCAAGGGACTGACCACGATCCGGAACGTGCGCAGCCATCGCGGCTTCATCTTCATCAAGATCAACGACGTCGGACCCGACTTCGAGGAGTTCTTCGGCGACTCGCTGAGCTCGATCGACAACATGGCCGACCGCTCGCCCGAGGGCGAACTCGAGATCGCCGGCGGCTGCCTGCGCTTCGTGCACCAGTGCAACTGGAAGATGTTCGTCGAGAACCTCAACGACACCATGCATCCGATGGTGGCGCACGAATCCTCCGCCGGCACCGCCAAGAGCATGTGGGCCGGCAAGCCCGAAGACGAGCCCAAGCCGATGGCGATCGAGCAGTTCGTGCCCTTCATGTCGGACTACAAGTTCTTCGAGGACATGGGCGTTCGCACCTACGACAACGGCCACAGCTTCACGGGCGTGCACTTCAGCATCCACAGCAAGTACAAGGCGATCCCCGCGTACGACGACGCAATGAAGGCCAAGTACGGCGAGGAGCGCACCGCGCAGATCCTCGGCATGGCGCGGCACAACACCGTGTACTACCCCAACCTCACGATCAAGGGCGCGATCCAGGCGATTCGCGTGGTGCGGCCGATCGCGGTCGACAAGACGCTGGTCGAGAGCTGGACCTTCCGCCTCAAGGGCGCGCCGCCCGAGCTGCTGCAGCGCACGACCATGTACAACCGGCTGATCAACTCGCCGTTCTCGGTGGTGGGGCATGACGACCTGCAGGCCTACCGCGGCATCCAGGCCGGGCTGCACGCGAGCGGCAACGAATGGGTGAGCCTGCATCGCAACTTCGACCCTTCGGAAACCAAGGGCGGCGAGATCACGACGGTCGGCACCAGCGAGCTGCCGATGCGCAACCAGTACCGCGCCTGGGCCAAATTCATGACGGAGACGATGTGATGCCGGACGACGTGACCCGCCAGGACCTGATCGACTTCGTGGTGAACGAGGCGCGCCTGCTCGATGCCAGGCGCTACGAGGAATGGAACGCGCTCTTCACCGACGACGGCTTCTACTGGGTGCCGCTGGTGCCCGACCAGGAGGACGGCCTCAACCACACCTCGCACATGTACGAGGACAAGTTGCTGCGCGAGCTGCGCATCGAGCGGCTCAAGAGCCCGCGCGCCTTCTCGCAGCTTCCGCCCAGCCGTTGCCACCACCTGCTGCAGACGCCGACGGTCGAGAGCTTCGATCTCGAGGGCAAGCGCTTCGTGGTGCGCAGCGAGTTTCACTACACGGAGTCGCAGGGCGACGAACTGCAGTTCTACGTCGGCACCTTCTTCCACCACCTGACGCTGCAGGATGGCGCGCTGCGCATGACGCTGAAGCGCGTGAATCTGCTCAACTGCGACGCCGCGCTGCCCGCGGTGCAGCTGTTCATCTAGGGACGCCATGCCTTACGCCACCGTCCACGATGCCTTCCGTGCGAGCGCCCGGCGCACGCCCGACGCCGAGTTCCTGTTCACCGAGGCGGTCACCGCTGCGGCCTACGGCATGGCGCCGGGTGCGATTCACTGGGGCGAAGCCGCCGCACGGGTGGAGCGCCTGCGCACTGCCTTCGCCGACGCCGGCTACGGGCACGGCCACCGCGTCGGCCTGCTGCTCGAAAACCGCCCGGAGTTTCTCCTCCACTGGTTTGCGCTCAACGCACTGGGCGTGAGCGTGGTGCCGATCAACGCCGACATGCGTTCGGCCGAACTGAGCTACCTGATCGGCCACAGCGAGATCGCCCTGGTGGTGACGCTGCCTCACCGCGCGGCCGACCTGCGGGCCGCGGCCGAAGCCGCGGGCCGGCCTTTCGAGACGATGGGGCCTGATGAGCTCGACGCCGTGCCGCCGTCGAAGACGCCGCCGCCGCGTGTCGCCGAGCCGATCGGCCTTGCGACCGAATGCGCGCTGCTCTACACGTCCGGCACCACGGGCCGCCCCAAGGGCTGCATGCTGGGCAACGAGTACTTCCTGCGCGCGGGCCAGTGGTACGCGGAGCTCGGCGACCTCTGCCCGGTCCGGCCCGATGCCGAACGCATCATCACGCCGCTGCCGCTCAACCATGTGAACGCGATGGCGTTCTCCACCATGGTGGTGCTGGTCGCGGGCGGCTGCCTGGTGCAGCTCGACCGCTTCCATCCCAAGACCTGGCTCCAGAGCGCGCGCGAGAGCCGCGCCACCATCGCGCACTACCTCGGCGTGATGCCGGCGATGCTGCTGTCGGCGCCCGCATCGGCGTCGGACCGCGAGCACGCCATCCGCTGGGGCTTCGGTGCCGGCGTCGACCGCAAGAACCATGCGCCGTTCGAGGCGCGCTTCGGCTTTCCGCTGGTCGAGGCCTGGGCCATGACCGAGACCGGTGCCGCCGCCTGCGTGATGGCCAACCACGAGCCGCGGCACGTCGGCACCAGCTGCTTCGGCCGCCGCGAGGATTTCGTCGAGATCCGCCTGGTGGACGACGAAGGCCGCGAGGTCGCCGACGGYACGCCGGGCGAACTGCTGGTGCGAGCCAGCGGTGCCGATCCGAAGCGCTATTTCTTCTCCGGCTACCTGAAGGATGCGGACGCCACGCGCGAGGCCTGGGCCGACGGCTGGTTCCATACGGGCGACATGGTGCGCCGCGATGCCGGGGGCAACTTCTACTTCGTCGACCGCAAGAAGAACGTGATCCGGCGCAGCGGCGAGAACATCTCGGCGGTGGAGGTCGAGAGCGTGCTGAACCAGCATCCGGCCGTGAAGACCTCCGCCGTGGCCGCCACGCCCGATGCGGTGCGCGGCGACGAGGTGCTGGCCTGCATCGTCATGCGCGAGGACGCCGATGCCTCCGAGCCGGAGCAGCTGGCGGCCAGCATCGTCGCGCATGCGCTGGCGCAGCTGGCCTACTACAAGGCGCCGGGCTACGTGGCTTTCGTCGATGCGCTGCCGCTCACGGCTTCGCAGAAGATCCAGCGCGGGCAGCTGCGCGAGATGGCGCATGCGCTGCCGGGCCAGGCACACTGCATCGACACGCGTGCGATGAAGAAGAGGCAAGCATGACACGTCGAATGTCCTATGAAGGCGTGGCGGTTGCCGTGCCCATCACCGTGCCCTACCAGCGCTATTCGACGCTCGGCGCCCACTGGTTCCTCGGCCAGGCGATGGAGGCGCTGGTCCAGGCCAGCGGCCTGAAGAAGGAACAGATCGACGGCCTGTGCGTCAGCAGCTTCTCGCTGGCGCCCGACACCGCCGTCGGCGTGACGCAGCACCTGGGCCTGTCGCCGCGCTGGCTCGACCACATGCCGACCGGCGGCGCCTCGGGCGTGATGTGCCTGCGGCGCGCGGCGCGCGCGGTGCAGGCCGGCGATGCCGACGTGGTGGCCTGCGTCGCGGCCGACACCAACCATGTGGATTCGTTTCGCCAGACGCTGGGCGCCTTCAGCAACTTCGCGCGCGACGCCACCTATCCCTACGGCTCGGGCG
>NZ_JBFUCI010000113.1:0-15445 GCF_056405335.1 Variovorax sp. P1_H12_2 | reverse complement strand
CCCTGGAAGTAGTTCGCCAGGGCCGGGCTCTGCGTGAGCTGCGCGGCGTCGTAGTCCGACAGGCCGTGATCGCGCACGTAGCGCTCGGCCATCGCGCGCGGCAGCTCGGGCATCTCGGCGCGCACGCGCTCGATCCATTCGGCCGCGATCGCCAGCGGCGGCAGGTCGGGGTCGGGGAAGTAGCGGTAGTCGGCCGCGTCCTCCTTGGTGCGCATCGCGCGGGTCTCGCCCGTGTCGGGGTCGAACAGCACGGTGGCCTGCTGGACCTGGCGGCCGTCCTCGATCTCCTCGATCTGCCAGCGGATCTCGTAGTCGATCGCCAGCTGCATGAACTTGAAGCTGTTGAGGTTCTTGATCTCGCGCCGCGTGCCGAGCTTGTCGCCGGGCTTGCGCACCGAGACGTTGGCATCGCAGCGGAAGCTGCCTTCCTGCATGTTGCCGTCGCAGATGCCGATCCAGGTGACGATCTTGTGCAGCTCGCGCGCATAGGCCACGGCCTCGGCGGAGGAGCGCATGTCGGGCTCGGTCACGATCTCGAGCAGCGGCGTGCCGGCGCGGTTGAGGTCGATGCCCGACTGGCCGATGAAGTCCTCGTGCAGCGACTTGCCTGCGTCCTCCTCGAGGTGGGCGCGCACCAGGCGCACGGTCTTGGGCTCGTCGCCGAGGAAGAAGCTGACCGAGCCGCCCTGCACGACCGGGATCTCGAACTGGCTGATCTGGTAGCCCTTGGGCAGGTCGGGATAGAAGTAGTTCTTGCGCGCGAACACGCTGCGCGGCGCGATCGTCGAGCCCAGCGCCAGGCCCAGCTTGATGGCGCGCTCGACCGCGCCCTTGTTCATGACCGGCAGCGTGCCGGGCAGCGCCAGGTCGACCGCGCAGGCCTGCGTGTTGGGCTCGGCGCCGAAGGCGGTCGAGGCGCGGCTGAAGATCTTCGAGGCGGTCGAGAGCTGGGCATGGGTCTCGAAGCCGATGATGACTTCATAGCCGCGGACCAGCGGGCCGGTGGGCCGGCCGGCCTGCAATTGTTCGGTGATGTCTTGCTGCGTCGTCATGTCAAAAGCCTTCGGGCTTGCGCTGGTGCCAGTCGGTGGCCTGCTGGAAGCGGTGCGCCGCGTTGAGCAGCTTCGCCTCGGCGAAGTAGTTGCCGATCAGCTGCACGCCGACCGGCAGGCCGCCGTCGAAGCCCGCCGGCACGCTCATGCCGGGCAGGCCGGCCAGCGAGGCCGGCAGGGTGAAGATGTCGGCCAGGTAGTCGGCCACCGGGTCGCCGCCGTGTTCGCCGAGCTTCCAGGCCACGCTGGGCGCGGCCGGTCCGGCGATCACGTCGCACTGGGCGAAGGCCTGCTGGAAGTCGTCCGCGATCATGCGGCGCACCTTCTGCGCCTGCAGGTAGTAGGCGTCGTAGTAGCCGTGCGAGAGCACGTAGGTGCCGATCATGATGCGGCGCTTGACCTCGTCGCCGAAGCCTTCCTCGCGGGTCTGGGCGTACATGTCGGCCAGGTCGCGGTAGTTCTTGGCGCGGTGGCCGAACTTGACGCCGTCGAAGCGGCTCAGGTTGCTCGAGGCCTCGGCGGCCGCGATGATGTAGTAGACGGGAATCGACAGCTCGGTGCGCGGCAGCGTGATCTCGACGCGGCGCGCGCCGAGCTTCTCGTACTCGGCCAGCGCGGCGTCGACCGCGGCGCGCACGCCGGGCGCCACGCCTTCGCCGAAGAATTCCTTCGGCACGCCGATGCGCAAGCCCTCCAGGGAATCCTTGAGCGAGCGCGAGAAGTCCTCGGCCGGGCGGGCCAGCGAGGTCGAGTCGCGGTCGGGGTCGGGCCCGCACATCGCCGACAGCAGCAGGGCGCAGTCCTCGGCCGAGCGGGCCATCGGGCCGGCCTGGTCGAGGCTGGAGGCGAAGGCGACCATGCCGTAGCGCGAGGCGCGGCCGTAGGTCGGCTTGATGCCGGTGACGCCGCAGAAGGAGGCCGGCTGGCGGATCGAGCCGCCGGTGTCGGTGCCGGTGGCGGCCGGGGCCAGGCCGGCCGCCACGGCCACGGCGCTGCCGCCCGAGGAGCCGCCGGGGATGCGGTCGGTGTCCCACGGGTTGCGCACCGGCACCGCGTGGTCGAAGCCGATCGCGGGCACGGCGACGTTCTCGTTGGCCGAGCCCATCGCGAACTCGTCGCAGCTCAGCTTGCCCAATGTCACGGCGCCGGCCTCGGCCAGCTTGCGCACCACGGTGGCGTCGAAGGGCGAGCGGTAGCCCGCCAGGATGCGCGAGCCGGCGGTGGTCGGCAGGTCGGCGGTGACGAAGATGTCCTTGTGGGCGATCGGCACGCCCTCCAGCACCGCGCCGGAGCCGGCGGCGATGCGGGCATCGGCGGCGCGGGCCTGGGCCAGCGTGAGGTCTGCGTCGAGCGCCACGAAGGCGCCGAGGTCCTGGTGGGTCCGGATCCGGGACAAGTGGTGCTGGGCGGCCTCGACCGCCGACACCTTGCGCTGGCGCAGGGCCGCGGCCAGCCCGGCCACGCCCATCTGGTGAAGTTCGCCGCTCATTCAATCACCTTCGGGACCAGGAACAGGCCGTTCTCGACCGCCGGCGCACTGCGCTGGTTGGCCTCGCGGTTGTTGGGCTCGCTCACCACGTCGTCGGCCAGCCGAAGCGTGATGTCCTCGATGGCGGCGACCGGGTGGGCCAGCGGCTCGACGCCGGCGGTGTCGACCGCGCGCATGCGCTCGACCAGGTCGAAGAAGCCGTTGATCTGGCCGAGCATGCGCTCGCTTTCGTCGGGGGCCAGCTGGAGCCGCGCGAGCGAAGCGATGCGCGCGATATCGTTGGAAGTGAGGGACATCGAAAAAAAGAGCGTTCTGACGCGAAAATCGGGCGTGTTCACCCCCCGCAAAGGTGCGTGAAACCGCGGGAGAGTCAGGGGATTCGGGTATTATCCCGCCTTTGCCGCAACCCCCGCGAACGCGCCGGCATTTGCCGCAAAAACGTTTCAAACCACCCGTCACACGACCCAAAAAAGAGGGCGATGGCTGCCGACGCGCATGCCGTGCCCCAGAGGATTCCACCATGTTTGGAGCTTTTCGTCGGTACTTCTCGACCGACCTGGCGATCGACCTCGGCACCGCCAACACCCTGATCTTCGCCCGCAACAAGGGCATCGTCCTGGACGAGCCCTCGGTCGTCGCGATCCGCCACGAAGGCGGCCCGCACGGCWAGAAGGTGATCCAGGCCGTGGGCCGCGAAGCCAAGGCGATGCTCGGCAAGGTGCCCGGCAACATCGAGGCCATCCGCCCGATGAAGGACGGCGTGATCGCCGACTTCGTGATCACCGAGCAGATGATCAAGCAGTTCATCAAGATGGTGCACCCGCGCTCGCTGCTCACGCCGAGCCCGCGGATCATCATCTGCGTGCCCTGCGGCTCGACCCAGGTCGAGCGCCGCGCGATCAAGGACGCGGCCGAAGCGGCCGGCGCCACCTCGGTCTACCTGATCGAGGAACCCATGGCCGCCGCGATCGGCGCCGGCCTGCCGGTGTCCGAGGCCAGCGGCTCGATGGTGGTCGACATCGGCGGCGGCACCACCGAAGTCGGCGTGATCTCGCTCGGCGGCATGGTCTACAAGGGCAGCGTGCGCGTCGGCGGCGACCGCTTCGACGAGGCCATCATCAACTACATCCGCCGCAACTACGGCATGCTGATCGGCGAGCCGACGGCCGAAGTCATCAAGAAGAACATCGGCTCGGCCTTTCCGGGCTCCGAAGTCAAGGAGATGGAAGTCAAGGGCCGCAACCTCAGCGAAGGCGTGCCGCGCAGCTTCACGATCAGCAGCAACGAAGTGCTGGAAGCCCTGACCGATCCGCTCAACAACATCGTCTCGGCCGTCAAGAACGCGCTCGAACAGACCCCGCCCGAACTCGGCGCCGACATCGCCGAGCGCGGCATGATGCTGACCGGCGGCGGCGCGCTGCTGCGCGACCTCGACCGCCTGCTGGCCGAAGAGACCGGCCTGCCGGTGCTGGTGGCCGAAGACCCGCTGACCTGCGTGGTGCGCGGCTGCGGCATCGCACTCGAGCGCATGGACCGCCTCGGAAGCATCTTCACTAGTGAATAGCTCGCCCCCAGGTCGCGCGCACTTCGTGTCGCGCTCCCACCCCCTACCGGGGGCGGCGCCTGCGGCCCGGCGGAGCCGGTTCCGCGGCACCTCCCGAACCATTTAAATAGCGCTGCTGTCGTGGCATAAAGCGTCATGCCGCTTGGCACTCTCGATCGAACTGCACCGCCCCTCTTCAACCAGGGGCCGTCGGCGCTGAGCAAGCTGATCTTCTTCAGCGCGCTGGCGCTGTTCCTGATGGTGGCCGACGCGCGCTTCCACCTTGTGCAGCCGATCCGGCTGGCGATCGGCACGGTGCTCTATCCGGTGCAGTGGCTGGCGCTCAAGCCGGTGCAGCTGGTGGCCGGCGGGGGGCGCTACCTGGAGGACCTGCAGACCGCGCAAGGCAACGAGGCGGACGCCCGCAAGGCGCTCGCGCTGCAGTCCGAGCGCGCCAGCCAGGCCGACACCCTCGCGCAGGAGAACGCGCGCCTGCGCGCCATGCTCGAACTGCGCCAGACCACCCAGACCCCGGGCCGGGTGGCCGAGGTGCTCTACGACGCGGCCGATCCGTACACCCGCAAGCTGGTGATCGACCAGGGCCTCACCAACGGCATCGTGCCCGGCTCGCCGGCGATCGACGAGCTCGGCGTGCTCGGCCAGGTGACGCAGGTGCAGCCCTTCTCGAGCGAGATCACGCTGGTGATCGACCGCGACCTGGCGATCCCGGTGCAGAACGTGCGCACCGGCGCGCGCAGCGTGGCCTTCGGCGACGCCAGCGCGCACGGCGGCGGGCTCGAGCTGCGTTTCATGCAGGCGAATTCGGATGTGCAGGAAGGCGACGTGCTGACCACCAGCGGTGTCGACGGGGTCTATCCTCCGGGTCTGCCGGTGGCGAAGATCGACCGCATCGAGCGCCGTGCCGACTCCGCCTTCGCGCGCATCCATTGCCTGCCCGTGGCCCGTGTGAGCGCGGCGCGCTATGTGCTCGTGCTCGCGCCCACCGGTGCCCAGGCGGTGCCGAAGCCGACCCCGCCCAACTCCCCCTCGGCCGTCGCCGCGAAGAAGAAGGCCGACAAGGCGGATGCCAAGGCCGACGCCAAGGCGGATGCGAAAGCGGCCAAGAAGACCGACAAGAAGGAAGCGGCCCCGCGATGATCATGCGTCCCGGCCAGCAGCAGCTTCTGCTGCCCGTCAGTCCTCTGTTCATGTGGGCCAGCCTGATCATGGCCCTGCTGTTCAACATGGTGCCGCTCGGCCGCGCCGCCTGGACGCCCGACCTGCTGGCGCTGGTGATCGTGTTCTGGAGCGTGCACCAGCCGGCGCGCATCGGCATCGGTGCGGCCTTCGTCTTCGGCCTGCTGATGGACGTGCACCAGGCCGCCATGCTCGGGCAGCATGCCCTCTCCTACACCACGCTCGGTTTCCTGGCGACCATGGTGCACCGGCGCCTGCTGTGGTTCCCGCTCTTCTCGCAGGCGCTGCAGGTGCTGCCGCTGTTCGCGCTGTCGCATCTGATCGAGCTCGCGATCCGCATGATCGGCGGCGGCGTCTTCCCGGGCTGGACGCTGCTGCTGGCACCGGCGCTGGAGGCCGCCCTGTGGCCGCTGGTCAGCCTGGTGTTGCTGGCGCCGCAGCGCCGAACCCCGGAACCCGATGCCAACCGGCCGCTCTAAGATGGCGCCCGCTGCTGCATGACCGAAATCCGCAACGTCGCCGCCGACCTCTCCCGCTTCAGGCGGCGAGTGATCGTGATTGGCGCGGTCGTGCTCGTGGCCTTCGGGCTGCTGTGCACGCGGCTGGCCTACCTGCAGGTGGTCCGGCACGAAGACCTGGCCGAGCAGGCCGAGAGCAACCGCACGGCGATCGTGCCGGTGGTGCCGAACCGCGGCCTGATCCTCGACCGCAGCGGGATCGTCCTGGCCTCCAACTACTCGGCCTACACGCTCGAGATCACGCCCTCCAAGGCCGGCAATCTCGAGGACACCATCGATGCCCTGACCGAGGTGCTCGAGATCTCGCCGCGCGACCGCCGCCGCTTCAAGCGGCTGCGGGAAGACTCGCGCAGCTTCGACTCGGTGCCGATCCGCACCCGCCTGAGCGACGAGGAAGTGGCTCGCTTCGCGGCCCAGCGCTACCGCTTTCCGGGCGTGGAGATCAAGGCCCGGCTGTTCCGCAACTATCCCCACGGCGAGCTGGCCAGCCACGTGCTGGGCTACATCGGCCGCATCAACCAGGCCGAGAAGACGGCGATGGAAGACTGGGAAGACGAGGACCTGGCCAACTACAAGGGCACCGAGTACATCGGCAAGCTCGGCGTCGAGCAGAGCTACGAGAAGACGCTGCACGGCCAGACCGGCGTCGAGCAGATGGAGACCTCGGCCGGCGGCCGCGCCGTGCGGCGGCTCGCCGCCCATCCGGCGACGCCCGGCAACACGGTCATGCTGTCGCTCGACATCAAGCTGCAGAAGCTGGTCGAGGACATGTACGGCGAGCGCCGCGGCGCCCTGGTCGCCTTCGACCCCAAGACCGGCGAGATCCTGGCCTTCGTGAGCAAGCCCACCTTCGATCCGAACCTGTTCGTCGAGGGCATCGACACCGAGAGCTGGAAGGAGCTCAGCGAGTCGCTCGACAAGCCGCTGCTCAACCGTGCGTTGCGCGGCACCTATCCGCCGGGCTCGACCTACAAGCCCTTCATGGCGCTGGCTGCGCTGCAGACCGGCAAGCGCGGCCCCAGCGTGCTGGTCAACGACCCCGGCTACTTCAACTTCGGCGGCCACCGCTTCGGCAGCCCCGAAGGCAACATCGGCAACGTCGACATGCGCCGCTCGATCCAGCTGTCGAGCAACATCTATTACTACTCGCTGGCCAACGAGATGGGCGTGGACCTGATCCACGACGCGATGAAGCCGCTGGGCTTCGGCCAGATCACCGGCATCGACATCGGCGGCGAGGTGCGCGGCGTGCTGCCCAGCACCGAGTGGAAGCGCCACGCCTACCGCCGGCCCGAGCAGAAGAAGTGGTATGCCGGCGAGACCATCTCGCTGGGCATCGGCCAGGGCTACAACACCTTCACGATGCTGCAGCTGGCGCAGGCGACCTCGATCGTGGCCGATGGCGGCATCAAGCATCGGCCGCACCTGGTGCTGGCGATCCGCGACACGGTCACCGGAGAGGTCAAGCCGGTGGTGCAGCCGCCGGCCGAGAACCTCGGCTACAAACCAGCCGACATCGCCGTGGTCCGCGAGGGCTTGACCGCGGTGGTCACCGCCGGCACCGCCCGCGGCGTGTTCGCGGGCGCCGGCTACCAGGCCGCCGGCAAGACCGGCACCGCGCAGGCCGTGACGCAGGCGCAGAACACCAAGTACAACGCCAAGGCGCTCGAGGAGCACCAGCGCGACCACGCCCTGTTCATGGCCTTCGCGCCGGTCAACGACCCGAAGATCGCGGTGGCGCTGATCGTCGAGAACGCCGGCTGGGGCGCGGGCGCCGCGGCGCCGATCGCGCGCCGCGTGTTCGACTACTGGCTCATGAACCAGTATCCGAGCGAGGCCGACATGGCGGCCATCCAGATCGGCAAGGCCACGGCGCCGATCGGCAAGCCGCGCGTGGCGAGCGAAGTCGCCTGGACGGATTGAGCTCGCCCCCAGGTTGCCCGGCACTTCGTGTCCGGGCGCCCACCCCCTGCCGGGGGCAACACCAGCGGCCCGGCAAAGCCGGTTCCGCGGTGTTCACCAACAGGCCGGGCTGCGCCGGCCGCTAGCGAAGGAAGGCGTCGTAGGCGGTCTTGAGGATCAGCGCGCCGACCACCACGATGAAGACCTTGCGCACGAACGCGGCGCCATGCTTGATCGCAACCCGCGCGCCGATCACGCTGCCGGCCACGTTGGCCACCGCCATCGTCAGCGCCAGCTGCCACAGCACGTGGCCCTTGAGCCCGAACAGCAGCAGCGCACCCAGGTTGGTCATGGTGTTGAGCAGCTTGGCCGAGCCCGCCGCGTTGAGGAAGTCGTAGCCCAGCCAGCGCACGAACAGGAAGACGAAGAAGCTGCCGGTGCCGGGCCCGAAGAAGCCGTCATAGAGGCCGAGCAGGACGCCGATCGAGCAGGTGGCGAGCAGTTCGGCGCGGCCGCTGAAGCGCGGCGCGTGGTGGCGGCCCATGTCCTTGCGCGCCAGCGTGTAGAGCAGCAGGGCGACCAGCACCAGCGGCAGCAGCTTGCGCAGGAAATCCCCCGGCACCACGGTCACGGCCCAAGCGCCGGCCAGCGAGCCCGCGAAGGCCAGCGCGCCGGCCGGCAGCAGCGTGTGCCAGCGCAGGCCGACGCGATGGTGGAACTGCGCCGCGGCCGCGGCCGTGCCCCAGACCGAGGCGCTCTTGTTGGTGCCCAGCAGCGTGGCAGGGGCGGTGCCCGGCAGCACGCTGAACAGCGCCGGCACCAGGATCAGGCCGCCGCCGCCGACGATGGAATCGATGAAACCCGCGAACAGCGAGGCGAGGGTCAGCATCAGAACGTCCATGGACGAAATTGTCTCACCCGGGTTGCTCTCCCTCTCGCGCGAGACCACCGGTGGCGAGCCCAAAAGAAAAGGCGCCGACTTGCGGCGCCTTGTTCAAAAAAACGGCATCTCGTGCGGATGCCTTAGCTGAGCTTGTTCTGGTTCTTCGAAAGATGTCTCCTCGGTCCCCCGCGCTGCGGGCTGGCCCGTTTGCGAGTGCCGAGACTTTAGTTCGACGCACCGTGCCAGTGCATCGGGGATTACCCGCCAACAGAAACAAATGGACACATCACGAGGCGGCGGCGGCCTCTCGCACCCATCCGGCCGCCTTCTCGGCCATCATCAGCGTCGGGCTGTTGGTGTTGCCGCTGGTGATGGTGGGCATGGCCCCGGCGTCGACCACCCGCAGCCCCTGGATGCCGCGCACGCGCAGGCGCGAGTCCAGCACCGCCATCGGGTCGCCGTCGGCGCCCATCCGGGTGGTGCCCACCGGATGGAAGATGGTGGTCGCGATGTCGCCGGCCAGCCGCGCCAGCTCCTCGTCGCTCTGGTACTGGATGCCGGGCTTCCATTCTTCGGGGGCGTACCTGGCGAGCGCGGGCTGGGCCGCGATGCGCCGGGTCACGCGCAGCGAATCGGCCGCCACCTTGCGGTCCTCGTCGGTGCTCAGGTAGTTGGGCGCGATCGCGGGCGCGTCGCCGAAGCGCGCGCTCTTGATGCGCACCGTGCCGCGGCTGGTCGGGTTCAGGTTGCACACGCTGGCGGTGAAGGCCGGGAAGCTGTGCAGCGGCTCGCCGAAGGCATCGAGCGAGAGCGGCTGCACGTGGTACTCGAGGTTCGGCCATTCGTGCTCGGGCGAACTGCGCGTGAAGGCGCCGAGCTGCGAGGGCGCCATGCTCATCGGCCCGCTGCGCTTGAGCAGGTACTCCAGGCCGATCTTCGCCTTGCCGTAGAGCGACGAGGCCATCACGTTGAGCGTGGGCGCGCCCTGGATCTTGTAGACCGCGCGGATCTGCAGGTGGTCCTGCAGGTTGGCGCCGACGCCGGGCAGGTCGGCCACCACCTCGATGCCGTGCTGGTTCAGCAGCTCGGCCGGACCGATGCCCGACAGCTGCAGCAGCTGCGGCGACCCGATGCTGCCCGCGCACAGCAGCACCTCGCGGGTCGCATACGCCGTGACCATTTCGTGGCCGTCCCAGACCTGCACGCCGGTGCAGCGCCGCGTGCCGTCGGCCCGCGTCTCGACGATCAGTTTCGTCACCTGGGCGTTGACCCACATCTCGAAGTTGGGCCGGCCGTAGCAGGTCGGCCGCAGGAAGGCCTTGGCCGTGTTCCAGCGCCAGCCGTCCTTCTGGTTGACCTGGAAGTAGCCCACGCCCTCGTTGCTGCCGCGGTTGAAGTCGCTGCTGTGCGGGATGCCGGCCTCTTGCGCCGCCTGCGCGAAGGCGTCGAGGATGTCCCAGCGCAGGCGCTGCTTCTCGACCCGCCACTCGCCGCCGGCACCGTGCATCTCGTCGGCGCCGAGGTAGTAGTCCTCGTGCTGCCTGAAGGCCGGCAGCACGTTGTTCCAGCGCCAGGTGTCGTCGCCGGTGAGCGCGGCCCACTGGTCGTAGTCGCGCGACTGGCCGCGCATGTAGATCATGCCGTTGATGCTGGAGCAGCCGCCCAGCGTCTTGCCGCGCGGGTAGCGCAGCGTGCGGCCGTTCAGGCCGGCATCGGGCTCGGTGCTGTAGAGCCAGTCGGTGCGCGGGTTGCCGATGCAGTAGAGATAGCCCACCGGGATGTGGATCCAGTGGTAGTCGTCCTTGCGCCCGGCCTCGATCAGCAGGGTGCGCTGCTGCGAGCTGCGGGTCAGGCGGTTGCACATCAGCGCGCCGGCGGTGCCGCCGCCGATCACGATGTAGTCGAAGGTGGTGTCGCTCATGAAGCTCTCCCCCAGCCTCGCCCACTTCGTGTGGCTCTGACACCCCCGCTCCGGGGGCAACCCCAGCGGCCCGGCGAAGCCGGTTCCGCGGGGCTCCTGGCCTTGAATGTCTGTGGAGCCATCATTTTGCCGTGGGCATCACGAACTCGGCCCCCTTGGGCGTGCTCTCGGGCCAGCGCTGCATGATCGACTTCTGCTTGGTGTAGAAGCGCACGCCTTCCTCGCCGTAGGCGTGCATGTCGCCGAACAGGCTCTTCTTCCAGCCGCCGAAGCCATGCCAGGCCATCGGCACCGGGATCGGCACGTTGATGCCCACCATGCCGACCTGGATGCGCCGGCTGAACTCGCGCGCCACGTTGCCGTCGCGCGTGAAGCAGCTCACGCCGTTGCCGAACTCGTGGGCGTTGATCAGGTCCACCGCTTCCTTGAGGTCGTGCACCCGCACGCAGGACAGCACCGGGCCGAAGATCTCTTCCTTGTAGATGCGCATCTCGGGCGTGACGTGGTCGAACAGCGAGCCGCCCATCCAGAAGCCGTCGCTGCAGCCTTCTCCTGCCGCGTCGCCRTCGAAGCCGCGGCCGTCCACCACCAGCTTCGCGCCCTCTTTCTCGCCCTGCGCGATATAGCCCGTGATGCGCTCGTGCGCCGCGCGCGTCACGATCGGGCCCATCTCGGCCTCGAGATCGGTGCCGTTGCGCACCTTCAGCGTCCTGGCGCGCTCGGTCAGCAGCGGCATCACGCGGTCGGCCACGTCGCCCACCAGCACCGCCACCGAGATCGCCATGCAGCGCTCGCCGGCCGAGCCGTAGCCCGCGCCGATCAGCGCGTCCACGGTCTGCTCGATGTCGGCATCGGGCATCACCACCATGTGGTTCTTGGCGCCGCCGAGCGCCTGCACCCGCTTGCCGTGGCGCGCGCCGGTCTCGTAGATGTAGTTGGCGATCGGGGTCGAGCCGACGAAGCTGACGGCCTTGACGTCCGGGTGGTCCAGCAGCGCGTCGACCGCCTCCTTGTCGCCCTGCACGACGTTGAAGACGCCGTCGGGCAGCCCGGCCTCCTTGAGCAGCTCGGCCATGCGCAGCGACGGGCTCGGGTCGGTCGGGCTGGGCTTGAGCACGAAGGTGTTGCCGGCGGCGATCGCCACCGGGAACATCCACATCGGCACCATCACCGGAAAGTTGAACGGCGTGATGCCGGCCACCACGCCCAGCGGCTGGCGCAGGGTCCAGTTGTCGATGCCGGTGGAGACCTGGTCGGTGAAGTCGCCCTTGAGCAGCTGCGGGATGCCGCAGGCGAACTCGACGATGTCGATGCCGCGCGTGACCTCGCCCTGCGCGTCGGTGAAGACCTTGCCGTGCTCGGCGGTGATCAGGTGGGCGAGTTCGTCCTTGTGCCGGTTCAGCAGTTCGAGGAACTTGAACATCACGCGGGCGCGACGGATCGGCGGTGTGTCGGCCCAGGCCGGGAAGGCGGCCTGGGCGGCGGCCACCGCTGCATCGACGTCGGCGCGGTTGGCCAGCGCCACGCTGCCGGTGGCGGCGCCGGTCGCCGGGTTGAAGACGTCCTGGGCGCGGGTGGACTTCGGGGCCGCGACGCGGCCGCCGACGAAGTGATGGATCGGGGTCTTGCTCATCTGCATGGTGTTCTCCTGCCGGCACGGCCGGCGAGTGGGGGAGTGGCGGGACAGGACGGGGAGAGTGCGGTCCAGCGCCGATTGTGGCAAACGCCCGCGGGTTGCGCGAACGCCTGCACG
This sequence comes from Variovorax sp. P1_H12_2, assembly GCF_056405335.1. Classification (NCBI taxonomy): domain Bacteria; kingdom Pseudomonadati; phylum Pseudomonadota; class Betaproteobacteria; order Burkholderiales; family Comamonadaceae; genus Variovorax; species Variovorax sp. P1_H12_2. The sequence continues at coordinate 3,187 of NZ_JBFUCI010000113.1, read as the reverse complement.
CAGGGCGGCCATCGCGAGCTCCGGCGCAGACGCACCCGGTTACGATGTTGCGTTTTTCGCTGTACGACCTGCCGCCGCCTCCATGCCGACCGATTCGCCGATGCCCGCCGACGCGCCAGATGCGCAGGGCGCGCCGCCGCTCGTCGCGGAGCGTGAACAGGAGGGCCGCCGATGGGCGATCGCCAGCGGCCGATGGACCGTGCTGGCGATGTCCGCCCCGACCGCCTGGAGCGTCCTGTCCGAGAGCCTGAAAGGGGTTCCCGCGCAGGCCGATCAGACCTGGGACCTGCGGCCGATCGAGCAGCTCGACCACATCGGCGCCCAATTGCTCTGGGATCACTGGCAGCAGGCCTGGCCGGCTCGCGTCGAGATGGACTCGCGGCACAAGGCCGTGCTCGACCAGGTCGCGCTGTACACCTGCAGCGCGCCCATCGAGCCTGCGGTGACGCTGGCCGCGCGCTTCAAGGCCTTCGCCCACAACGGGCCGCGCATGATGTTCGCGGCGCGCGATTTCCTCGGCCTGATCGGCCAGCTCACGCTCGACCTCGGCAAGCTGGCCCGAGCGCCGCACCGCGGCCCCTGGCGCGATTTCTCGGGCCAGATCTACCAGTTCGGCACCACCGCGCTGCCGATCACGGCGCTGGTGGGACTTCTGATCGGCGTGGTGCTGGCCTACCTGACCTCGCAGCAGCTGCGCCAGTACGGCGCGGAGACCTTCATCGTCAACATCCTCGGCCTGTCGCTGATCCGCGAGCTCGGCCCGGTGCTGGCGGCGGTGCTGATCGCGGGCCGTTCGGGCTCGGCCATTACCGCGCAGATCGGCGTCATGCGGGTCACAGAGGAGCTGGACGCCATGCGCGTGATGGGCATCCCGCACGGCTTCCGGCTGGTGATGCCGCGGGTGCTGGCGCTGGCCATCTCGATGCCGCTGATCAGCATGTGGACCTCGATGGCGGCGCTGTTCGGCGGCATGATCGCGGCCGACCTCGCGCTCGACATCTCGCCGGCCTATTTCCTGTCGGCGCTGCCGCGCGCGGTGCCGATGTCGAACCTGTACCTGGCGCTGGCCAAGTCGGCCGTGTTCGGCGTCCTGATCGCGCTGATCGGCTGCTACTTCGGCCTGAAGGTCAAGCCCAACACCGAAAGCCTCGGCCGCGGCACCACCTCCTCGGTCGTGACCTCGATCACGGTGGTCATCCTGGTCGATGCGCTGTTCGCGGTGCTGTTCAAGGGCGTGGGACTGCGCTGATGGCCGACCTTCCGTCCAACGAGGCCGAGCGCGTGGTGGACATCCGCAAGCTCTGGACCGTCTTCAAGACGCCCGACGGCGACCAGGTGGTGCACCGCGATCTCGACCTGACCCTCTTCCGCGGCGAGGTGCTGTCGCTGGTGGGCGGCTCGGGCACCGGCAAGACCGTGCTGCTGCGCCAGATCCTCGGGCTCGAGCATCCGGCGAAGGGCGAGCTCACGGTTCTGGGCCGGCCGCCCGGCCAGCTCAGCGCGATGGGCGCCGCCAACGTCGGCATGCTGTTCCAGCACGGCGCCCTGTTCTCGGCCTTCAGCGTGCTCGACAACATTGCCTTCCCGCTGCGCGAACTCAAGCTGCTGCCCGACGACCTGATCCGCGACGCCGCGCTGGTCAAGCTGCAGATGGTCGGCCTGAGTCCGCAGCAGGCCGCCAAGAGCCCGTCCGATCTCTCGGGCGGGATGATCAAGCGGGTGGCGCTGGCACGCGCGCTCATCATGGATCCGCCGCTGCTGCTGCTCGACGAGCCCACGGCGGGTCTGGACCCCGAAAGCGCCGACGGCTTCTGCGACCTGCTGCGCGGCCTGCATCGCGAGCTCGGCCTCACGGTGGTGATGGTCACGCACGACCTCGACACATTGTTCGACCTCAGCAGCCGGATCGCGGTGCTGGCCGACCAGAAGGTGATCGTTTCCGGAACGGTGCGCGAGGTGATCGCCTATCCGCATCCGTTCATCCACGAGTACTTCCTCGGTGGCCGCGGCAAACGCGCCGTGGAAGCGCTCCATGAAGGGGCAGCCAGCCGGCCGGCTCCTCTGAACCAAAGGTAGCCGCCATGGAAAACAAGTCCCATGCCATCGCTGCCGGTGCCTTCGTGCTCGGCCTGGCCGCCGTGCTCGTGGCGCTGGTGGTCTGGCTCACGCGCGACGACACCGTGCGCAACATGTACGAACTGTCCACGCGCGACCCGGTGAGCGGATTGCAGCCGCAGGCGATGGTGCGCTACCGCGGCATCGCGGTCGGCAAGGTCGCGTCGATCGACTTCGACCCCAAGGTCAAGGGCAATGTGCGCGTGCGCATCAGCGTCGACGAGCGCGTGCCGCTCACCACCTCCACCTTCGCGACGCTGAGCTATCAGGGCGTCACGGGGCTGGCCTTCATCGCGCTCGACGACCGGGGCGAATCCCAGGTCTCGCTGGTGCCCGACAACGCCAACCCGCCGCGCATTCCGCTCAGGCCTTCGCTGCTGGCGCAGCTGCAGGACCGTGGCGAGGCCATCATCAACCGGGTCGAGGAAGTCACCCAGCGGGTCAACACGCTGCTCGGCGACGACAACCAGAGGCGCATCGCCGATGCCCTGGAGAGCATCTCGGCCRCCGCGGCGGGTGCCAATCAGCTCACGAAGTCGCTCGACAACACCGTCAAGACCGGGCTGAACCCGGCGCTCAAGGCGCTGCCGCCGCTGGTGGAGCGCACCAAGGACACCATGGTGACGGTCAAGGCCGCTGCCGCGGACGTCTCGCGCGTGGCCAACAACTTCAGTGCCACCGCGACCCGCCTGAACGCCAAGGACGGCCCGATCGACCGCCTGGGCGACGGCACCAAGGCCTTGTCGCAAGCGGTGGATTCCTTCAACAACGCCACGCTGCCGCGCGTGAACCGCGTCGCCGACGACACCTCCCGCGCGGTGCGCCGTCTCGGGCGCGCGGCCGACGGTATCAGCGACAACCCGCAGTCGCTGCTGTTCGGCAATGGCGGCGTGGTTGCCGGTCCGGGCGAACCCGGCTTCTCCGCGCCGGCGGTGACCGCGAGTCCGTGAAGGCCATTCCATGACTCCCATGAACGACGCTCTGAAGCATTCCCTCGCCGGCCTGGCCGCCGCGCTGCTGCTGGCGGGTTGCGGCGCGCTGCCCGACAAGCCGGCCCGGGCCGCCCTCTACG
>NZ_JBFUCI010000112.1:0-15452 GCF_056405335.1 Variovorax sp. P1_H12_2 | reverse complement strand
CGGTTGCCTCGACCGGAGGCGTCCGGAGACACCGTGAGTTCCTATTTCCCCTCGTTGATCGCGATCGTCCTGTCCTACCTGCTGGGATCGCTGTCCTTCGCCGTGATCGTCAGCAAGACGCTCGGCATGGCCGACCCGCGCAGCTACGGCAGCAAGAACCCGGGCGCCACCAACGTGCTGCGCTCGGGCAACAAGGGCGCCGCGCTCACGACGCTGCTGCTCGACGCGCTCAAGGGCTGGCTGCCGGTGTTCCTGATCCAGCAATTCGGGGCCGCCTGGGACATGGGCCCCGGCACCGCGGCGGTGGCCGGGCTGGCTGCTTTCCTCGGGCACCTCTACCCGGTGTTCTTCGGTTTCCAGGGCGGCAAGGGCGTGGCGACCGCGGCCGGCGCGCTGTTCGGCATCAGCCCGCTGCTGGGCCTGGCGACCGGCGCCACCTGGCTGATCATCGCGGTCTTCTTTCGCTATTCGTCGCTGGCCTCCATCGTGGCGGCGTTCTTCGCGCCGGCCTACTATCTGATCGGCGGCCAGATCGCCTGGCCACTCGATCTCGTGGTGCTGCTGGCGCTGGTGTCGATCAGCCTGTTGCTGGTCTGGCGTCATCGCGAGAACATCCGCCGGCTTGCCGCCGGCACCGAGTCCAGGCTCGGATCCAAAAAATAGGAAACAACCCATGGCCACCATCCAGCGCTTTCATGTCGGTCCCCGCCTCAGCGAGACCGCGGTCCACAACGGCACGATCTACCTCGCGGGCCAGGTGCCCGACGACCTGTCGCAGGACATCCGCGGCCAGACCGCGCAAGTGCTGGCGATGGTCGACCGTCTGCTGGCCGAGGCCGGCAGCGACAAGTCGCGCATCCTGATGACGCAGATCTTCCTCTCCGACATCACGGACATCGCCGCGATGAACGAGGTGTGGGACGCCTGGATCCCGGCCGGCAACACGCCGCCGCGCGCGACCGTGCAGGCCGCGATGGCCAAGCAGGGCTACAAGATCGAGATCGTAGTCACGGCCGCTGGCTGAGCTCGCCTCCAGGTTGCCCGACACTTCGTGTCCGGGCGCCCACCTCCTGCCGGGGGCGCAGTCAGCGGCCCGGCGAAGCCGGTTCCGCGACTGCCCACGAACAGGCGGGCGCTGCGCGCGGCGCCTCTCATCTATCGGCCGGCGCAGCCAGGCCCGTTGGTGAAACACCGCGAAACCGGCTTCGCCGGTCCGCTGGTGTTGCCCCCGGTAGGGGGTGGGCGGGCTACACGAAGTGAGCCCAACCTGGGGGCGAGCTAGAACCGTTTTTCCAGGACCATCTGGTCGGCGTCGCGCCGCATCGAGAAGCGGCTGATGAAGCTGTTGCCCAGCAGGATGTAGGGCATCGGCTGCTCCGAGACGATGGCCTCCACGTCGTAGACCTCGACGTCGCCGACCCGCACCGAGGCGAGCCGCAGGCGATAACCCGGCGCGATGCCGTTGGCGGTGTTCATGCGCACCGGCTGGCCCTTGCTGAAATCGAGTCCGATGCGCTGCGCGTCGGCGGCCGACATCGCGACGGTGGTGGCGCCGGTGTCGAGCATGAAGCTGACCGCGCGGCCATTGATCGCGCCCTGCGCCATGAAATGTCCGCCGCTGCTCACCGGCAGCACGATGCGGGTGCCGCCGCCCCCGGAGCCGCCGTTGCCGCCGATGCTCACCGGCGTGTCCATGCGCAGCGCGACGCGCTTGCCGCCGGCCTCGACCGTGGCCTGTTCGCCCTGCAGCGACACCAGTTTCACGCCCTGGAAGGCCTCGCCGACGGCCAGTGTCTTGGGCGCCCCGCCGTTCACGATCAGGATCGCGCGGCTGCCGATGGTGCCGGTCAGCGTCACCGACTGGGCGTGCGCGAAGGTGCAGGCTACCGCAAACAAACCGGCCGCCACGACGCGGATGCAGTGCGAGGGATACCGCGGAACCGGCTTTGCCGGGCCGCTGGTATCGCCCCCGGCGAGGGGGTGGGCGGCTACACGAAGTGAGCCAACCTGGGGGCGAGCCATCAGTCGCGGAAATTGTTGAAGGAGAGCGGCATGTCGGGCACGTCCTTCTTGATGAGTGCCATGGCCGCCTGCAGGTCGTCGCGCTTGGCGCCGGTGATGCGCACCGCGTCGCCCTGGATCGCGGCCTGCACCTTGAGCTTGCTGTCCTTGATCAGGCGCTGGATCTTCTTCGCGGTCTCGGACTCGATGCCGTTCTTGACCTTGATGACCTGCTTGACCTTGTCGCCGCCGATCTTCTGGACGTCGCCCTTGTCGAGGAAGCGCACGTCGACGCTGCGCTTGGTGAGCTTGCTGCGCAGGATTTCCTCCACCTGCACGAGCTGGAACTCGGCGTCGCCGATCATGGTGATTTCCTTGTCCTTGAGATCGACCGCGGCGGCGGTGCCCTTGAAGTCGAAGCGCGTGCCGATTTCCTTGGCGGTGTTCTCGACCGCATTCTTGACCTCGGGCAAGTTGGGTTCACAAACGGTGTCGAAAGACGGCATGAAGGCTCCGGCAGCAACAAAAAAAGGAATGCGCCGCGCGCAGTGTCGCGCGGCGTGCGAATGAGACAATTCTCCCATGATCGTGGAGCACAACGTACCGCTGCAGCAGCACAACAGCTTTGGCATCGTCGCGCGCGCCCAGCACCTGGTGCGCATCACCGGCGAAGCCGACGTCGCGGCGCTGCTGGCCGACGCGCAATGGCGCGATGCGCCCAAGTTCGTCCTCGGCGGCGGCAGCAACATCGTGCTGACCGGTGACGTCAAGCCGCTGGTGCTCAAGGTGGAAATCAAGGGCTTGCGGCTGGTCGAGGAAAGCTCCAAGGCCTGGATCGTCGAGGCCGGCGCCGGCGAGGTCTGGCACGACACCGTGCGCTGGACGCTCGACCAGGGTTTTCCGGGCCTCGAGAACCTGGCGCTCATCCCCGGCACCGTGGGCGGTTCGCCGGTGCAGAACATCGGCGCCTACGGGGTCGAGCTGCAGGACCGCTTCGAGTCGCTCGATGCCATCGACCTGCAGACCGGCCGCGCCTTCACGCTCGATGCCGCCCAGTGCGCCTTCGGCTACCGCGATTCGGTGTTCAAGCACGTGGCCAGCGGCGACAACGATTTCGGGCTCGCGGGCAGGGCGTTGATCACGCGGGTGCGCTTTCGGCTGCCCAAGCCGTGGAAACCGGTGCTCGGCTACCTCGACCTCGAACGCAAGATGGACGAAACCGGCAATTTCACGCCGAGCGCGATGGACATCTTCGACTGGATCTGCGCCATCCGCCGCGCCAAGCTGCCCGACTGGCGCGTGCTGGGCAACGCCGGCAGCTTCTTCAAGAACCCGACCGTGACGCCGGAGCAGTGCGCCGACATCATTGCCCGCGACCCCAAGATCGTTCACTACCCGATGGCCGACGGCAGCATCAAGCTGGCGGCCGGCTGGCTCATCGATGCCTGCGGCTGGAAAGGCAAGTCGGTGGGCAACGCCGGCGTCTACGAGCGCCAGGCGCTGGTGCTCGTGAACCGGGGCGGCAAGGCCAACCCGGTCACGGGCGGTGAGGTGATGACGCTGGCCAAGGCGATCCAGACCAGCGTCTACGAGCGCTTCGGGATCCGGCTGGAACCAGAGCCGGTCGTGGTCTGATCGCCGGCCGCGCGCAGCGCCGGCCCCCTCGCGAAACACCGCGGAACCGGCTTTGCCGGGCCGCTGGTGTTGCCCCCGGCAGGGGGTGGGCGGGCTACACGCAGTGAGCCCAACCTGGGGGCGAGCTACTTCTCGTCGTTCTTCAGTTGGGGCAGCGACGCGCCCTGGCTGGTCGACAGCAAACCCGTCTGCGTGTAGATCGCCAGCTTGTCGCGCGTGTCGATGATGTCGAGGTTGCGCATGGTCAGCTGGCCGATGCGGTCGAGCGGCGTGAACGCGCCTTCGACCTTTTCCATGCTCAGCCGCTCGGGCTTGTAGGTCAGGTTGGCCGAGGCGGTGTTCAGGATCGAGTAGTCGTTGCCGCGGCGCAGCTCGACCGTGACTTCGCCGGTGATCGCGCGCGCCACCCAGCGTTGCGCGGTCTCGCGCAGCATGATGGCCTGCGGGTCGAACCAGCGGCCTTGATAGAGCAGGCGGCCCAGGCGGCGGCCGCTTTCGCGGTACTGCTCGATCGTGTCCTCGTTGTGGATGCCGGTGATCAGGCGTTCGTAGGCGATGAACAGCAGCGCCAGGCCGGGCGCCTCGTAGATGCCGCGGCTCTTGGCCTCGATGATGCGGTTCTCGATCTGGTCGCTCATGCCCAGGCCGTGGCGGCCGCCGATGCGGTTGGCTTCGAGCAGCAGCTCGACCAGGCTCGGGTACTCGACGCCGTTGAGGGCGACCGGGCGACCGTCCTCGAAGCGCACGGTGACTTCTTCCCGCTTGACTTCGACTTCGTCCTTCCAGAAGGCGACGCCCATGATCGGCTGCACGATCTTCATGCCGCTGTTCAGGTGCTCGAGGTCCTTGGCCTCGTGCGTGGCGCCGAGCATGTTCGAGTCGGTCGAATAGGCCTTCTCGGTCGACATCTTGTAGGCGAAGCCGGCCTTCTGCATGAATTCCGACATCTCGGTGCGGCCGCCGAGTTCGTCGATGAAGGTCTGGTCCAGCCAGGGCTTGTAGATCTTCAGCGCCGGGTTGGTCAGCAGGCCGTAGCGGTAGAAGCGCTCGATGTCGTTGCCCTTGTAGGTGCTGCCGTCGCCCCAGATGTGGACATCGTCCTCCTTCATCGCCGAAACCAGCATGGTGCCGGTGACCGCACGGCCGAGCGGCGTGGTGTTGAAGTAGGTCAGGCCGGCCGTGGTCACGTGGAAGGCGCCGGCCTGCAGCGCGGCCAGGCCTTCGGCGGCCAATTGCGTGCGGCAGTCGATCAGGCGCGCTTTCTCGGCGCCGTAGAGCATCGCCTTGCGCGGGATCTCGTCGTAGTCGGGCTCGTCGGGCTGGCCCAGGTTGGCGGTGTAGGCATAGGGGACGGCGCCCTTGTTGCGCATCCAGTGCAGGGCCGCGCTGGTGTCGAGGCCGCCCGAGAAGGCGATGCCGACCTTCTGGCCGGCGGGAACGTTCTGGAGGATGGTGGAGGACATGCTCGGATTTCCGGTTCAGCCGAAGTGGCAGATGTAGCTGTAGGGCTCGCCGCTGACGCGGATCTGGAAGCTGGAGTTGCCGGGCACGCTGAATTTCTCACCCGCGCCCGAGGCCACCCATTCGCTGCTGCCCGCGAGCAGGTACTCGCAGCGGCCGCCCGCGCCTTCCATGATCTCCGGCGCGCCGGTGTTGAAAGTCAGGGTCGACGGCAGGATCACACCCACCGACTTCTTGCTGCCGTCGGCCAGCGTCAGGTTGTGGCTCACGCATTTGCCGTCGAAATACACATTGGCCTTGGTCGAGACCGTGGCGCTCTGGAGGGATTCGGTAGTGCTCATGGGTAGGAGGGGCTGGCGCGGGTGGCGCTCGGCAGGTTGCGGCGCGCCTTGGCAGGCGCGCCCGTGCCTCAAGTTGCAAAGCCCGTGATTTTAGGCTCGCCGGCCGGCCGCCGGATCGACACCGCGATCAGCGCCAGCGGCCGCCGCCCCAGCCGCGCGAATAGCCGAAGCCCAGCGAGATGCCGATCGGCGGGTAGGCGTAGGCGGGCGCGGGGTAGTAGGCCGGCGCCGGGTAGTACGAGTACGCGGGCTGCACATACACCGGGGCCGGGGCATAGACCTGCGCCGGCGGGGCGTAGACCGTCGGCGGGGGGGCGCCGCGGCCCGACACCACGATGCCCGGTTCGGGCACCACGTTGCTCCAATCCGGCTGCTGCTGCTGCTGCTGCTGCTGCAGTTGCTCCTGCGGGGCATAGGCGGGATTCGCCGCCAGTTGAGACTGCGGTGCCACCGGCGAAGGGGTCGCGATGCCGTAGGCGCCGGCGTCGACCCAGATGCTGGCGCCGGGCGGGGTGTTGACGCGCGTGTTGTATTGGCGGCCCGCGTACTCGTAGGTCACGTTGTAGCGGATGCTGCCGTTCGATTCGGTGACCGGCGAGGTCGAGATCACCCGCGCCTGCACCTGTTCGGCCTGGGCCAGTGTGGCGAATCCGGCCAGGGCGGCCAGCAGGGTCAGGGCGGATACGGTGCGAATGGTTCTTGTGGTCATGTCAAATCTCCTGAAATCCCGGGGCGGGGGGCGCTTCGCGCAAGTTCGTTGGAGGCCCATCGGCGCCCGGGGTTCAATGATTTACAAAGCGTGGCCATTCCACTCGTTGGCGTCGAACCCGGTCGTAACGTCCCGGCCGGCCCCCCAGTTGACCACCGGGCGCTTGATCAGGCTCGGGTTGGCGAGCAGGACGGCGCGGGCCGAAGCCGCATCGACCACCGACTCCCGGGTGGCGTCGTCGAGGCGCCGCCAGGTGGTGCCGCGGCGGTTGACCAGGGCTTCCCAGCCCGGTGCGGCGAGCCAGCGGTCGAGTTCGGTCTCGGGCACGCCGTCCTTCTTGAAATCGTGGAAGCGGTAGGCGACGTTGTGGTCGGCCAGCCAGGCGCGGGCGCGTTTGACAGTGTCGCAGTTGGGGATGCCGTAGAGGGTTGTCATCCGGCGATGATGCCCGCGGCCCCGGTCGGCGACAATTCCGGGCTCCATGAAAACCCTAGAAGACTGGCTGGCACACGCCGAGCACCTGCATCCCAAGAACATCGAACTCGGGCTCGACCGGGTCCGCGCGGTCGCCGTGCGCCTGGGCCTGGCCTTCGACTGCCCGGTCATCACGGTGGCCGGCACCAACGGCAAGGGCTCGACCTGCGCGATGCTCGAGTCGATCCTCACGCACGCGGGCTACCGCACCGCGGTGTTCACGTCGCCCCACCTGGTGCGCTTCGAAGAGCGGCTGCGGCTGTCCGGCGAGGCGGTCGACGGCGCCGTGCTGGCGCCGTTCTTCGAGCAGGTGGAGCAGGGCCGCGGCGACATCGCGCTGACCTACTTCGAATTCACCACGCTGGCGATCCTGCTGTGCATGGCTGCAGCCAGGCCCGACGCCGCGATCCTAGAGGTCGGCCTGGGCGGGCGGCTGGATGCGGTCAACATCGTCGATGCCGACTGCGCCGTCATCACCAGCATCGACCTCGACCACATGGACTTCCTCGGGCCCGACCGCGAGAGCATCGGTTTCGAGAAGGCCGGCGTGATGCGCGCCGGCCGGCCCGCGATCGTCAGCGACCCGGTGCCGCCGCAGAGCGTGGTCGACCATGCCGAAGCGATCGGCGCCGACCTCTGGCGCGTCGGCCGCGACTTCAACGTGATGGGCGATCAGCAGCAATGGGGCTGGAGCGGACGCGGCCGGCGCTACAGCGGGCTGGCCTACCCGGCCCTGCGCGGCGCCAACCAGCTGGTCAACGCAGCCGGGGTGCTGGCGGCGCTCGAATCGCTGCGCCAGCGGCTGCCGACCACCGCCCAGGCGGTGCGCAACGGACTCGCGATGGTCGAGCTGCCCGGGCGTTTCCAGATCGTTCCGGGCGAGCCGGCGCTGGTGCTCGACGTCGCTCACAACCCGCATGCGGTGGCCGCGCTGGCCGAAAACCTCGACGCGATGGGCTTCTATCCGACCACGCACGCCGTCTTTGGCGTGATGGCGGACAAGGACGTGGGGCCGATGTTCGCGCGCATCGGGCCGATGATCGACCGCTGGTACTTCACCGACCTGCCGACCGCGCGCGCCGCCAGGGCCGACGACCTGATCCTGCGCTGGCAGGCGCAGAACAAGCGCAGCGACGTCTCGGCCAGCGTCCACGGCGCGCCCATGGAGGCGCTCCAGGCGGCCATCGATCGCGCGGACCCCGCTGATAGAATCGTCGTCTTCGGATCGTTCTTCACCGTGGGTGGTGTGCTCGAGCACGGAACACCCCGTCTGGGAGCCAGGCACCTGTCTCCCGGCTCCTGAAACAGCCTGATTTCCGGCGCCTTCTTCCCGTTTCAACCGCACGCTGCACCCATCAGGAAAACGAATTTCATGGCGTTCTTCAAGTTCCGCACACGCGGTCCTCAGGGCAACGAAGGGCGAAGCGCCGTCGCCGCCGCGCCGGCGGAGAGCATCGAAGCGATGCGGCGCCGCGCGCGGCACCGGCTGCTTGGCGCCGCCGTCCTGGTGCTGGTCGGCGTGATCGGATTCCCGCTCCTGTTCGACACCCAGCCGCGCCCGATCTCGGTCGACATCCCGATCGAGATCCCTGACCGCACCAAGGCCAAGCCGCTGGCCCTGCCGACGCCCCCGGCGCCGGCCGCCGCCAGCACCGACAAGCCGGTCGCCGCGGCGCCCGCATCTTCGGGCGGCGGCATGATCACCGAGACCGCCGACGGCACCGAGATCCCGCCGGGCAAGCTGGCATCGGCTGCGCCGGTCGCCGAGACCCGCTCCGACCCTGTGCCCGACAAGCCGGCGCCCAAGGCCGACGCCAAGCCCGAAGCCAAGCCCGAAGCCAAGCCGAAGGCCGAAGCCAAGACCGAGCCCAAGCCCAAGCCCGAACCCAAGCCCGAACCCAAGCCCGCCGCGCCGAAGCCGGAGTCGGCCGACGACGCGGCCCGCGCCCGCGCGCTGCTGGAAGGCAAGCCCACCGCCGTGGCCGCCGCTGCCGCCAAGCCCGACGACGACAACGGCCGCTTCGTGGTCCAGGTCGGTGCCTTCGCGGACGCGGACAAGGCCCGGGAAGTGCGCCAGAAACTTGAAAAAGCCGGGCTCAAGACCTACACCTCCGTGGCGAAGACGGCCGATGGCGAGCGCACGCGTGTGCGTGTCGGCCCCTTCGGCTCGCGGGCCGAGGCCGACCGGGCCGCGGGCAAGGTCAAGGGCTTGTCTTTGTCGGCCGCCGTCCTCAGCTTGTAGGCTCGCTGACCGACGTGGCCACGCTCGACTGGATTGCCGTCGCGCTGCTCGTGGTGTCGATGCTGCTGGGCCTGGTGCGCGGACTGGTGTTCGAGGTGATCTCGCTGGCGGGCTGGGTGGTGGCCTTCGTGGCCGCGCAGTGGCTGGCGGAGGACGTCGGCCGCTGGCTGCCCATCGGAGACCCCGAAGCGAGCTGGCGCTATGCGGCCGGTTTCGTGCTGGTGTTCGTGGGCGTGGCCTTCGGCGTCGGCTTGCTGGCGGCGCTCACGCGCAAGCTGGTCGCGGCGATCGGGCTGCGGCCGGTGGACCGGATCCTCGGCGGCATGTTCGGCGTGGCCCGCGGCGCGCTGGCGCTGCTCGCGGTCGCGGTGGTTGTTCATTTGCTGGCGTTGAGCGACAGTGCCTGGTGGCACGAATCGCACAGCGCCATTGTTCTCGATGCGGCATTGCAGGGCCTGAAACCCGCGCTGCCTGAAAAGTTGGCAAGCTACCTGCCCTGAGAGGATCGCTTCATGTGTGGAATCGTCGGCGTTGTCAGTAACGCTCCCGTCAATCAACTGCTCTACGACGCTTTGCTGCTGCTGCAGCACCGCGGCCAGGATGCCGCCGGCATCGTCACGCTGCTGGAGCGCAAGTTCTTCATGCACAAGGCCAAGGGCATGGTGCGCGATGTCTTCCGCACCCGCAACATGCGCGGCCTGCCCGGCAACGTCGGCCTCGGCCAGGTGCGCTACCCGACCGCCGGCAACGCCTACAGCGAGGAAGAGGCGCAGCCTTTCTACGTCAACGCGCCCTTCGGCATCGTGCTGGTGCACAACGGCAACCTCACGAACGCGCATGCGCTCAGGGCCGAGCTGTTCTCCACCGACCACCGCCACACCAACACCGAGAGCGACTCCGAAGTRCTGCTCAACGTGCTGGCGCATGAGCTCGACCGCGCCACCCGCGGCGGCATGCTCAATTCGGCCACCGTGTTCGAGGCGGTGCGCAGCATGCAGCGGCGCCTGCGCGGCTCGTATGCGGTGGTGGCGCTGATCGCCGGCCACGGCTTGCTGGCCTTCCGCGACCCGTACGGCATCCGTCCGCTCGCGATGGGCCGCAACGCCGACGGTACCGTGATGGTGGCCAGCGAATCGGTCGCGCTCGAAGGCTCGGGCCATGTGTTCGAACGCAACATCGCGCCCGGCGAGGCGGTCTTCATCGACCTGCAGGGCCAGGTGCATGCCGAGCAGTGCGCCGACGCTCCGTCGCTCAATCCGTGCATCTTCGAGTTCGTCTACCTGGCGCGGCCCGACTCGGTGCTCGACGGCATCTCGGTCTACCAGGCGCGGCTGAACCTCGGCGAGACGCTGGCCAAGCGGGTGGTCTCGACCGTGCCGCCGAACGAGATCGACGTCATCATTCCGATTCCCGAATCGAGCCGGCCGAGCGCGACGCAACTGGCGCACCTGCTGGGCATCCCCTACCGCGAAGGCTTCGTGAAGAACCGCTACGTCGGCCGCACCTTCATCATGCCGGGTCAGGGCGTGCGCAAGAAGTCGGTGCGCCAGAAGCTCAACGTGATCGCCAGCGAATTCAAGGGCCGCAACGTGCTCCTGGTCGACGACTCGATCGTGCGCGGCACCACCAGCCGCGAGATCGTCCAGATGGCGCGCGACGCCGGCGCCCGCAAGGTGTACCTCGCGAGCGCCGCACCGCCGGTGCGCTACCCGAACGTCTATGGCATCGACATGCCGACCAAGGACGAACTGGTGGCGCACGACCGCACGGTCGAGCAGATCCGCGAAGTCATCGGTTGCGATGCGCTGATCTACCAGGACGTCGACGCGATGAAGCGCGCCATCGGCTCGCTGAACCCCAAGCTCGACGGCTTCGACGCCTCGTGCTTCGACGGCGTGTATGTCACCGGCGACATCGACACCGAGGCCATCACGCGCATGAACGGCAGCCGTCCGCGCATCGAGGAAACGGAGGAAGACTCCTCCCGCCTCGCGCTGCCCAACCTCAGCTGAAAGCGACCGTGACCGACCGATCCCTGCCCCCCGGCCTGCACCGCGACACGCTCGCGGTGCGCACCGCGCTCGAGCGCAGCCAGTACGGCGAGAACTCCGAGGCGCTGTTCCTCACCAGCAGCTTCGTGCAGCCCGATGCCGAGACTTCGGCGCGTCGTTTTGCCGGCACCGAGGAAGGCTTCACCTACACCCGCACCTCGAACCCGACCGTGGCCAGCTTCGAGCACCGCCTGGCTGCGCTCGAAGGCACCGAAGCCGCGATCGGCGCATCGAGCGGCATGGGCGCGATCCTCATGATGTGCATGGGGTTGCTCAAGGCAGGCGACCACGTGGTCTGCTCGCGCTCGGTGTTCGGTTCGACCTTGAACCTGATCGGCCGCGAGTTCGGCAAGTTCGGCGTCGAGACCACCTTCGTCTCGCAGACGGACGTCGCCGAATGGAAGGCCGCGATCCGCCCGAGCACCAAGCTGCTGTTCGCCGAAACGCCGACCAACCCCCTGACCGATGTCTGCGACATCCGCGCGCTGGCCGATCTCGCGCACGGCGCGGGGGCGCTGCTGGCGGTCGACAACTGCTTCTGCTCGCCGGCGCTGCAGCGCCCGGTCGAGTTCGGCGCCGACCTGGTCATTCATTCGGGCACCAAGTACCTCGAAGGCCAGGGCCGCGTGCTGGCCGGGGCGATCTGCGGCTCGGCCAAGCTGGTCAACGAAGTGTTCGCCCCGGTGGTGCGCACTGCGGGCATGGCGCTGTCGCCCTTCAACGCCTGGGTGGTGCTCAAGGGTCTCGAGACGCTGGGCATCCGCATGCAGGCGCACTGCGCCGGCGCGCTGGCGCTGGCGCAATGGCTCGAAGCGCAGCCGGGCGTGGCGCGCGTCTACTATCCCGGGCTGGCTTCGCATCCGCAGCATGAACTGGCCATGCGCCAGCAGTCGGGGCAGGGCGGGGCGGTGGTGTCCTTCGACGTCCGGGCCGACGGCCCCGAGGCCGCGCGCGCCAATGCCTTCCACGTGATCGACAGCACCCGTGTGCTGAGCATCACGGCCAACCTCGGCGACACCAAGACCACCATCACCCATCCGGCCACGACCTCGCACGGGCGCCTGTCCGAAGCGCAGCGGCAGGCGGCCGGCATCGGTCAGGGCCTGATCCGCGTGGCGGTCGGGCTGGACCACATCGACGACATCAAGGCCGACCTCCTGCGAGGTCTCGGTGGCCTGAGTACCCCTGCATGACACAGAAGACCCGCACCCGATTCGCACCGTCCCCGACCGGCTTCATCCACCTCGGCAACATCCGCTCGGCCCTCTATCCATGGGCCTTCGCACGCTCCACGGGCGGCGACTTCATCCTGCGCATCGAGGACACCGACGTCGAGCGCTCGACCCAGGCCGCCGTCGACGTGATCCTCGAAGGCATGGCATGGCTGGGCCTCGACCATGACGAGGGCCCGTTCTACCAGATGCAGCGCATGGACCGCTACAAGGCGGTGCTGGCCGGGATGCAGGCCGCGAACCTCGTCTACCCGTGCTACATGAGCATGGCCGAGCTCGACGCGCTGCGCGAGAAGCAGATGGCCGCGAAGGAAAAGCCGCGCTACGACGGCACCTGGCGGCCCGAGCCCGGCAAGACACTGCCGCCGGTACCCGAAGGCGTGCAGCCGGTGCTGCGCTTTCGCAACCCGCAGGGCGGCGTGGTCGCATGGGACGACAAGGTCAAGGGCCGCATCGAGATCGGCAACGACGAGCTCGACGACCTCGTGATCGCGCGGCCCGACGGCACGCCGACCTACAACTTCTGCGTCGTGGTCGACGACATCGACATGGCGATCACGCACGTGATCCGTGGCGACGACCACGTCAACAACACGCCGCGCCAGATCAACATCTTCCGCGCCCTCGGCAAGGAGCCGCCGGTGTATGCGCACCTGCCCACCGTGCTCAACGAGCAGGGCGAGAAGATGAGCAAGCGCAACGGCGCCAAGCCCGTGACGCAGTTCCGCGACGAAGGCTTCCTGCCCGAGGCGATGGTGAACTACCTCGCACGGCTGGGCTGGAGCCATGGCGACGACGAGATCTTCTCGCGCGCGCAGTTCGTCGAGTGGTTCAACCTCGACCACCTGGGCCGCAGTGCGGCGCAGTTCGACGAGACCAAGCTGCGCTGGGTCAATGCGCAACACCTGAAGGCGATGGCCGACGATGCGCTGGCGCCGCTGGTCGCTGCGCAGTTGCAGACGCGCGGCATCGTGGCCGACGAGCGCTTGCCCGCGATCTGCGGCCTCTTCAAGGACCGCTGCGACACCACCGTCGCGCTGGCGGGATGGGCTGCTGCGTTCTATGCCGATGTGAAGGCGAGCGATGCCGATCGCGCGCAGCATATTTCTGATGCGGTGCGCCCGGCAATCGCCGAACTTGCGGATAAACTATCGGCCGTCGCCTGGGACAAGGCAGCAATCGCATCGGCCATCAAGGAAGTACTGGTTGCGCAAGGTCTCAAGATGCCGGCATTAGCCATGCCGGTGCGAGTGCTCGTGATGGGCACGCCGCAGACGCCCTCTCTCGATTCGGTCCTCGCGCTTTTTTCTCGCGAAACTATTTTGAAGAGATTGAAGGAGGCCTGATTTTCAGGCTATAATTTGAGGCTCGACACCCAGGGGGGTATAGCTCAGCTGGGAGAGCGCTTGYATGGCATGCAAGAGGTCAGCGGTTCGATCCCGCTTACCTCCACCAACATGGTGTCGAGTAGAAGATTTTTGAAGTTGGTTTTGAAGTAACAAGCGCTGATCGCAGCGCGGTTCCTAAGGTTTTGACCCTATCGTCTAGAGGCCTAGGACACCACCCTTTCACGGTGGCTACCGGGGTTCGAATCCCCGTAGGGTCGCCAGTTTCACTGCAAGGTGAAACCGGCACAAGTCGCAGCACTTGGCTCCTTTTGGAGTGAACGTTGTCTACCAGGAGTGGTAGTTCAGTTGGTTAGAATACCGGCCTGTCACGCCGGGGGTCGCGGGTTCGAGTCCCGTCCACTCCGCCAGATAAAACCCCTTGTGAGTCAACGACTTGCAAGGGGTTTCCTCTTTCTGGCCTGCCTAAATAGTCAGCACGCATGCTCGTCAGATTCCAAACTTTGGAATTTGGCTCATCGCGCGGGCTTGGCGACTCGCACCCGGCGACGGTCGTAGATCTGCCGAACCATGCGCTCCGAGGTGTGCATCGTCGCCTCCATCACGTCGCTGTCGCCGCGACCCATCTTGTCGCTCACGCCTTTCGGTCGGCAGTCCTGCAGGCTGAACGGTCGGAACGCTTCCTTCTCCTCTGCGGCCTGCTTCACGCACTCGGCCATCAGTTTCGACAGCGTGGCTTTCCAGCCGCCTTTGGTGTATTTCTGCCCGTTGAGGTTGCCGAACACGTACCAGGCGCCGGCCAGCTTGTGGCGCTTCACGGCCAGAGCGTCGTCGATCGTCGTGCGCAGCTCGGGGCTCCACTCGATCAAGCCGTGCTGCTCGTCCTGGCCCTTCTGCCTTTTGGCGCCCGTCCAGACGATGCCTTCGTCCTTGATCTGGTCCCGGGTGAGCGCGCGCACTTCGACTGATCGGCRCACGCAAAGGTACGCGGTCTTCAGAGCTAGCGCGACGATGAGCCGCGAGCTGCCGAGCTTTCGACCCAACCGCACGGCCAGGTCGATCTCGTAGTCGGTCACGTAGCGGCTGCTCTTCTTGGTTGCCAGCTTCTCGACGCCGTCAAAGGGGTTCACATCGACCACGCCGACTCGGATGCCGTACTCGAGGATGGTGCGCATGAGCGCGATCTCCTTGTTGGCCTTCTCTGGGCGGGGCCGCGGCTCCTTGGTCTTCGGATCGATGGCGCGCTCTGCGGCGTCGAGGTAGGCGTAGGCGTCGGCCTTGATCAGGTCGGCAACCAGCATGATGCCGAACGCCTCCTTCAGCTTGGCTGCCTCGCGGCGGTTTTCCGTCAGTGTCGATTCCGCGCGGCGGCTCTCGCTGGTGAGCTGCTTCGACTCCTGCCACTTGAACCACGCATCGATCAATGCCTCGACGGTGCCCTCGCTAGGCCTGCCGCGGGCAATCTGCCCGGCCTGCGTGATGGCCTTGCTTCGGAGTTCGGCGATCTGAGCGCGGTCGGTGATCGGGCACGAGTAGCGAAAGGCCCACTCGCCCGAGACCGACTTCATGCCGATTGAATAGATGCGCACGCCCCGGCGTTCGTAGACGCGGAAGGGGAGGCCATCTGGCTTGTCTCGGCGGCGAATCATGCTGCTCCCAGCATGAAGTCCAGGCGCGGGCCGCTGCGGCGCTGGCCGGGAATCGGTGCTCCAGTCATCTTGGCATCGAAGTATGCGCGAGCGATCTGAGGGCGCCCCTTGGCGTCGGTCTCATGGATCCAGTTCCGCTTGTCCAGCCAGCGGCGTTGCCCTGACGCCGTCTTCGCGCCGGTGAGAGCGGCGATTTCCTCGCGGGTTAGCAGGACGCTGGCCACTGGCGGGGTGAAGAGGATGGGTTCCTTCATACTGGTGCTTTCAATCGGAGTTTTCATGACGGCGAGGCAAGACAAAACATTTGCGCT